>NCBR01000244.1 GCA_002279285.1 Acidobacteria bacterium 37-71-11 | reverse complement strand
CACTCGGTCTGGATCTTCCCGCCCGGCCGCGGGGCTCCTTCCAGCACCACCACATCGGAAACGCCTCGTGTTCCGGCGAGGTGGGCGAGCGCCAGACCCGAGATGCCACCGCCGCAGACAACGAGGTCGTGGACCGGTTCCCGCGCCGCCATCGTCACACCGTGCGCGAGTACACCGTCTTGCCGGCGTCGCCCGCAAGGTACGCGTCGAACGGCATGCACAGGTTGCGAATGAACACGCGGCCGCGGGGCAGGACGCGCACGCCGTTTTCGTCGACCTCGACGAGGCCGTCGGCCGCCGGCGCAGCGAGTGCCGCCAGCTCGCGCTCGAATACCACGCGCGGTTCGATCCCGAGGCGCTCGCGCACCCAGCCGAAGTCGAGCCCGAAGGTGCAGATCAGGCGCTCGATCACCCGCCGGCGCACCTCGTCCTCTTCGGTACGTTCGAGGCCACGCTCGACCGGCAACGCCCCCGCCGCGAGCACGCGCTGGTAGCGCGCCAGGTGCTTCTCGTTCTGCACGTACGCCCCGCCGACGTCCCCGATCGCGGTCATGCCGATGCCGACCAGGTCGGTGGCGGGCAGCACCGTGTAGCCCATGAAGTTGCGGTGCAGCGTGCCGGCGTCGAGGGCGCGCGCCAGCTCGTCGCCGGGCCGGGCGAAGTGGTCCATGCCGATGAAGCGGTAACCGGCCGCCAGGAACGACTCGGCCGCGGCGGCGAAGACGAGGAACTTGTCCCAGCCGCGCGGCATCGGCAACGTCTCCAGCGCCTTCTGGTGGGGTTTGAGCCAGGGGACGTGGGCGTAGGAGAACACCGCGACGCGGTCGGGCGCCAGCTCGCGGATCACCGATTCCACGGCAACCTTGAAGCTCGCAGCGGACTGGAACGGCAGGCCGTAGATCAAATCGATGTTCACGGAGGAAAAACCGAGCGACCGCGTCAGCTCGACCTGGTGGCGCGTGAGCGCCAGCGGCTGCACTCGGTGCACGGCCGCCTGCACGCGCGGGTCGAAATCCTGGGCGCCGAGCGAGACGCGGTTGAAGCCGAGGCCCCGCAACGCCGCGAGGTGCTCGTCGCTGGTCACGCACGGGTCGATTTCGATCGCGACCTCCGCCCCGGGCGCGAGCTTGAAGTGGCGCATGACCGCGCCGAAGAGCCGCTCGCACTGGGCAGGCGTCAGGTACGTGGGTGTCCCGCCGCCCCAGTGGAGCTGCGACAGCGTCCGCCGGCGGCCGAGGTGAGAGGCGACGATCTCCAGCTCGCGCTCGACGGCCTCGAGGTAGCGCTCCTCCGGCCCCCGGTGCGGAGCGATGACCACGTTGCAGCCGCAGTACGTGCAGCGCGCCTCGCAGAACGGCACGTGCACATAGAGCGACAGCGGCGCGTCGGAGCGAGCGGCGGCGCGGGCCAGTGCCGCCCGGTACTCCGCCTCGCCGAAGCTCGGGCTGAAATGCGGTGCGGTCGGGTACGAGGTGTAGCGCGGACCGGGACGGTCGTACCGTGCCAGCAGCTCGGGGGTGATGCCGGCGAAGTCCACGGCCGGCCCCTCGGCGCCGGTGAGCCGGCTCATCGCGGCTCCCGGACCACGTCCAGGAACGCCTGGGCGGACGCGATCGGCGTCGCCGGCAGGATGCCGTGCCCGAGGTTGGCGACGTAGCCGCTGGCCGGGACGCGCTCGAGCATCGCCCGCGTCGCCGCGCGCACCGCCTCGGGCGGCGCCAGCAGCGCCGCCGGGTCGAGGTTGCCCTGCACGGCCTTCCCGGGCAGGACGGCCGCGGCCGCGGCGAGGTCCGTGCGCCAGTCGAGGCTGACCACCTCGCAGGGGAGGGCGGCGAGGACCGGGACGAGGTGCCCGCCGGAGACATAGACGATGCGCGGCACCCCCAGGTCGTCGAGCTGGCGCAGCAGTCGGGTCAGCGCCGGCACGACGAAATCGCCGTAGCTCGGCGCCGACAGCGCCACCGCCCACGAGTCGAAGATCTGCACCACGCCGGCGCCGGCCGCGACCTGCTGTCGCAGGTAGGCGGCCATGGCGTCGGCGAGCACGTCGAGGAGCCGGCGGAACTCGTCGGGGTGCGACAGCATCGCCGCGCGCACCGCGGCGTGGTCCCGCGAGGTGCCGCCCTCGATGAGATAGCTCGCGAGCGTCCACGGCGCCCCGCAGAAGCCGATCAGCGCCACCTCGGCCGGCAGCTTGCCGCGCACGAGGGCGATCGCCTCGGCCACGAACGCGGTGCCGCGCCCGTCGCGCGGGACCTCGAGCCGGGCCCACTCGCCCGGCCCCGAAAGCGCGCTCTCGATGCGCGGCCCGCCCTCGTCGGGGAAGGCGAACTCCACCCCCATCGGCGCCAGCGGCAGCAGGATGTCCGAGAAGATGATCGCGGCGTCGAACCCGAACCGGGTCACGGGCTGCAGCGTCACCTCGGCAGCCAGCTCGGGGGTGCGGCACAACGCCAGGAACGAGCCGGCCTTGGCGCGCGTGGCGCGGTACTCCGGCAGGAAGCGGCCGGCCTGCCGCATGATCCACACCGGCGGCCGATCGACCGCCTCGCGCCGGCACGCCCAGACCAGGCGGCTCATCGGTACGCCTCCGCGAGCGCGGCGTCCAGCGCCGCGACCGTGGCGTCCACGTCGTCCTCGGTGTGCGCCAGCGAGAGGAAGCCGACCTCGAACGCCGACGGCGCGAAGTACACCCCGCGCTCGAGCAGCGCCCGGTGGAGCGCGGCGTACCGCGCCGTGCCTTCCGGCGCCACGGCGTCGAAACGGCGCGGCGGCTCCCCCGGCTGCATCGCCAGCCAGAACAGCGAGCCCAGGCGGGCGAAGCCGACCGGCAGCGACCGGTCCGCCAGCACGCCCCGCACCCCGGCCTCGAGCCGCGCCCCGAGCGACTCGAGCCGCCGCCAGCCGTCTTCGGCCGCGAGGGCGTCCAGGGTCGCGAGGCCGGCCGCCATCGCCACCGGGTTCCCCGACAATGTGCCGGCCTGGTAGACGGCGCCGAGCGGCGACACCTGCTCCATCAGATCGCGCCGCCCGCCGTAGGCGCCCACCGGCATGCCGCCGCCGATCACCTTCCCGAACGTCGCGAGGTCGGGGGTGATCCCGTAGTGCGCGGCGGCGCCCCCCGGGCCGAGGCGGAAGCCGCTGATCACCTCGTCGAAGACGAGCAGCGCGCCGGCGCGCCGGGCCAGCTCGGCCAGGCGCAGCAGGAACTCGCGGCGCTGCACGAGCAGGCCGGCGTTGGCCGGCACCGGCTCGACGATCGCGGCGGCGAGTTCGGCGCCGTGGACGGCGAACGCCTGCTCGAGCGCCGCCTCGTCGTCGAGGGGCACGACCACGGTCAGCTCCGCGAGCGCCGGCGGCACCCCGGCCGAGTTCGGCGTCCCGAACGTCGCCAGGCCCGAGCCGGCCTTGACGAGGAGCGAGTCCACGTGACCGTGGTAGCAGCCGTCGAACTTGAGCACCCGCGGCCGTCCCGTCGCCCCGCGGGCGAGGCGGATCGCCGACATCACGGCCTCGGTCCCCGAGGACACGAACCGCACCATCTCGCACCCGGGGTAGCTCGCGACGACCTTCTCGGCGAGCGCGACCTCCGCGGCGCACGGCGCGCCGTAGGAGAGCCCGCGCCCCGCCGCTGCGCGCACCGCCTCGACGACCGCCGGGTGCGCGTGCCCGAGGATCAGCGGCCCCCACGACATCACGTAGTCCAGGTAGCTATTGCCGTCCTCGTCGGTGAAGCGCGCCCCCGCCGCCTCGCGGTAAAAGATAGGCGGGCCGCCGACGGCGCGGAACGCGCGCACCGGCGAGTTGACCCC
>NCBR01000070.1 GCA_002279285.1 Acidobacteria bacterium 37-71-11 | reverse complement strand
AGGAAGCGCAGCGCTGCGACGCAAGCAATCGGGCAGGCGCCGGCCACGAGGTGCCGTAGTTCCGGGCACGACCACCCCCCCACCCCGCCGTTGCGCTCGGCGAGCCACGCGACCGCCTCCCGCACCCGCGGGTTGTGGGCGAAGCCGAACCGAGCGAGCGCCGCGCACACTTCCGCGGTGAAGCACGGCGAGGGCGGGCGGCCGCGGGCGGCCGAGAAGCCGCCGGCGCGCGGCTGCAGCGACTCGAGCAGCTTCTCGGCCGCGCGCCCGGCGCGCGGGTCCTCGGGGTCGGCGCCGAGTGCGGCCAGCGCGATCACGTGCCAGGCGGTCCCGCCCCAGCGAGCGCCGTAGGCGACCGGCGAGCCCCAGTACCCGAAGGGGTTCTGCTGCGCGAGCAGGCCGGCCGCGGTTCCCGTCTCACGCGCCGCCAGTCGGGCCCGCACCACCGCCGGGCTGTCCGGGGGCCGCCCCAGCAGCGTCGTCAGCGCGCGCCACACCACGCCCGGTTCGTCATCGCCGAGCAGGAAGCGGGTGGGGTCGCCCCGGAGGTGGCGCCACCACGCCGCTTCGCTCACGCGCTTCGCCTCCGCTTCGACTTCGTCATCTGGATCTGCTGCAGCGCGCCCGTGATGCGTGTCATCCTGCGCTGGCGCGCCTGGATCGCCGGAATGTCGTCGAGGGCGACTGCAACGGAGCGGAGGTCGCGGAGCATCTTCTCCAGCTCCGCGTGGAGCAGGTCGAGTTCCGGGTCGGTGAGACGCTTGAGTTGCACCGCGCTGACCAGGGTGTAGCCGTCGGCGACCTGAGAGGCCATCGCCGGCGCCGACCCGCCCATGTATGGACTCATGCCGCCCTCCCGCCGCCGAGTTTCTTTCTGTCCTGCAACGCCATCGTACCACCGCGGTTGCGTTCCCGCCGACTAGTGACGGACGAGGGCCTGGAGTGCTACGTTGCGTTTGCAGCGCGGCGGGAGGGACGAACGATGGCGCCTGAGAGCCTGGACCTGTTCGCGATCGACGAGCTTCTGACCGACGAGGAGAGGATGGTGCGCGACACCGTGCGCACCTGGGTGCGCGAACGGGTGATGCCGCACATCGAAGCGTGGGCTTGGGAGGGCCGCTTTCCCCGCGAGCTGGTCCCCGAGATGGCCCGGCTCAACCTCTTCGGCGCCACGCTCACGGAGTACGGGCTGCCGGGGCTCACGAACGTCGCGTACGGCCTGGTGATGCAGGAGCTGGAGCGCGGCGACTCGGGGCTGCGCTCGTTCGTCTCGGTGCAGTCCGCGCTCGTGATGCACCCGATCGTGGCCTGGGGCTCGCAGGAACAGAAGGACCGCTGGATCCCCCTCCTCGCGCGCGGTGAGGCGATCGGCTGCTTCGGCCTCACCGAGCCGGACTTCGGCTCGAACCCCGGCGCGATGCGCACCCGCGCCCGGCGCGACGGGGACGGGTGGGTCCTGGGCGGCGAGAAGGCGTGGATCACCAACGGCTCGATTGCGGACGTGGCGGTGGTCTGGGCCAAGGACGACGACGGCGTCGTACGCGGGTTCCTCGTCGAGCGCGGCACCCCGGGCTTCGCGACCGTCGACCACAGGGGCAAGTACTCGCTGCGGGCGTCGGTGACCTCGCAACTCGTCTTCTCCGACTGCCGCGTGCCGGAGGCCAACCGGCTTCCCGACGCCGGCGGCCTCAAGTGCCCGCTCGGTTGCCTGACGCAGGCGCGCTACGGCATCGCGTGGGGCGCGCTCGGCTCGGCGCTCGCCACCTTTCACGCCGCGCTCGACTACGCGAAGACGCGCGTGCAGTTCGGCGGGCGTCCGATCGCCGCCCACCAGATCATCCAGGAGCGCCTCGTCTGGATGGCCAACGAGATCACCAAGGGGCAGCTCATGGTCTGGCGCCTCGGCCGGCTCAAGGACGAGGCGAAGGCCACGTTCGTGCAGGTCTCGCAGGCCAAGCGCAACTCGTGCTGGGTGGCCCGCGAGTGCGCGCGCATCGCGCGGGAGATCCACGGCGCCAACGGCGTCGTCAACGAGTTTCCGGTGATGCGACACATGATGAACATCGAGTCCGTCTACACCTACGAGGGAACGCACGACATGCACACGCTGATCCTCGGCGAGCATCTCACCGGCATCCCCGCGTTCATGCCCCCCATGGAGAGTCAAGAGTGAAAGGGTAAAGGGCAGAGGGCAAAGGAAGGACAGGGCGCCTTCTTCTTGCCTTTTCTGTCTTCCCTTTACCCTTTTCCTTCTTCCCTCTTCCCGCGTCTCAGCGTTTCATGATCGAGTCGAGGATCATCATGAACGCGGCCTGCTGCTCCGGCTCGGTCTTCTCGATCACCGCAAGGCAACCCGAGGCGTCGAACGCGCGATGCAGTTCTTCGGCGGTGTGTGAGGACGAGATGATGATGCGCTTAGGGTTGACGCCGAGCCGGCGCGCCTGCTCGAACACGGCGGCGCCGTCCAGACCCGGCATCTCCCAGTCGAGCAGCATGAGGTGGATGTCCGGGCGCAACGTATCCAATGCCGCCTGCGGGTCGCAGTACGTCTCGACCGCGGCCCTCGCGCCGTAGCGCCGCTCCAGCAGTTGCCTCCAGAAGGCGCACTGGAGCGGCGAGTCGTCCACGACGACGACGCGGCGCGGTTTACCTTCGCTCACGCCTCCACACCGCCTTGCCGCCGACAAGCGTGGCGGCCGGCCAACCCTTGAGCCGCTGGCCCGCAAACGGCGTATTGCGCGAAAGCGATCGGAAGCGGTCGGGGTTCACGGTCAAGCGCGCCTCGAGGTCGAGCAGCGTAATGTCGGCCGGGCTGCCGACCTTGAGTGAACCGCCGGGCAGGCCGAACACCCTGACCGGGTTGCTCGACCACAGGGCGATGAACATGCGCAGCGGCAGCTTGTGGCGCCGCACCAGCAGGTCGTAGGTCACGGGGACCGCCGTCTCGAGACCGACGACGCCGAACGGGGCGAGGTCGAACTCGAGCACCTTCTCGTCGGCGTGGTGTGGGGCGTGGTCGGTCGCGAGGCAGTCCACGGCGCCGTCCAGCACGCCTTGCACGAGCGCCGCGACGTGGTCGGCGCTGCGCAGCGGCGGGTTCACCTTGGTGTCCGTGTCGTATTCGCTGTCGGCCACGGCCTGGTCCGTGAGCGCGAGGTGGTGCGGCGTGACCTCGCACGTCACCGCAACGCCCTTCGCCTTCCCCTCGCGGACGCGGTCCAGCGCGCCGCTGGTCGAGACATGCGCGACGTGAAGACGCCCGCCCGTGAGTCCCGCGAGCACGACGTCGCGCGCGACCATCACCTCCTCGGCGGCGGCTGGGATTCCGCGCAGCCCGAGGCGGGTCGCCACCGCTCCCTCGTGCATGACGCCCTTGGCCGCGAGGTTCGGGTCCTCGCAGTGGTCCACCACCGGGACGTCGAACAGCTGCGCGTACTCGAGAGCGCGGCGCATCAGGTAGGCGTTGTGGACCGGCTTGCCGTCGTCCGAGAACGCGACCGCGCCGGCCCGCGCCATCTCGCCCATCTCCGCCAACTCGTCGCCCTGCAACCCCTTGGAGACGGCACCGATCGGGTAGACCCGGGCCAGCCCGGCTGCAGCCGCGCGGCCGCGGATGAACTCGGTCACGGCCGCGTTGTCGTTGACCGGTTGCGTGTTGGGCATGGAGCAGACCGCGGTGAAGCCGCCCGCCACCGCCGCGGCGCTCCCGGTCGCGATCGTCTCCTTGTACTCGAAACCCGGCTCGCGCAGGTGGGTGTGGACATCGACGAAGCCGGGTGCCACCACAAGGCCGGTGGCGTCGAACACCTCCGCATCCCGGTCCTCGATCCGCTCCGCCAGGCGCGCCACCTTGCCGTCCGCGATCAGGACCCAGAGCCCCTCGTCCAGGCGCTGGGTCGGGTCCACCACCCGCCCGTGCTTAATCAGCAGTCGGCTCACCGTGGCCTCCAGCCAGCAGGTACAGCACCGCCATGCGCACCGCCACCCCGTTGGTCACCTGCTCCAGGATCACCGACTGGGGCCCGTCCGCGACCCTGGAGTCGATCTCCACCCCGCGGTTCATCGGGCCGGGGTGCATCACCAGGCAGTCCCTCTTCGCGAGCTTCAGCCGCTCCGGGGTCAGGGCGAAGAAATCGTAGTACTCGCGCACCGTCGGGAAGTTCATCCGTCCCTGCCGCTCGAGCTGGATCCGGAGCATCATCACCACGTCGGCCCCGGCGATCGCGTCCTCGATGCGGCGGTGGACCTCGCACCCTAGCTTCTCCATCCCGAGCGGGATCAGGCTGGGCGGCGCCGCGACGCGAACCGTCGCCCCCATGCGCGAGAGCAGGAGCACGTTCGAGCGCACCACTCGGGAGTGCTGCAAATCGCCGACGATCGCGACCACCTGGCCTTCGAGCGTGCCGCGGTGCAGCCGCATCGTGAGGGCATCCAGCAGCGCTTGCGTCGGGTGCTCGTGCGCCCCGTCGCCGGCGTTGATCACAGAGGACTTGAGGATCCTGGCGAGCTGGTGCGGCGCGCCCGCGTGAAAGTGCCGGATCACGATGAAATCGGGCTGCATCGCCTCGAGGTTGAGCGCCGTGTCCACGAGCGTCTCGCCCTTGCTCACCGACGAGGCGGCCGCCGAGAAGCTCAGAGAATCGGCGGAGAGGCGCTTCTCCGCGACCTCGAACGAGAAGCGCGTCCGGGTCGAGGCCTCCATGAAGAGGTTCACGACCGTCTTGCCGCGCAGCGCCGGCACCTTCTTGATCGGGCGGGCGGCGATGTCACGCATCTGGTCGGCGGTGTCGAGAATGAGCTGGATCTCTCCCGGCGAAAGCGGGTCGATCCCCACCAGGTCCTTGCGGCGCAGCCGCTCTGCCGGCTTCACGCTCATTCCGCCACCCCCTTCGCGATCCAAACGCCTTCCTCTCCGTCGCACTCCTGCACGTGCACCTGCACGTCTTCGCTGCGGGAGGTCGGCACCGCGCGCCCGACGAAGTCGGCCGCGATCGGAAGCTCCCGGTGGCCGCGGTCGACGAGCACCGCGAGCCGGATGGCGCGCGGCCGGCCGTAGTCCATCAGGGTGTCGAGCGCCGCGCGGACGGTGCGTCCCGTGTAGAGCACGTCGTCCACGAGGCACACGACCTTGTCGTCCACCCCGACCGGCAGTTCGGTGTCGCGCAGCACGGGCTGCTGGTGCGCGGGCCGCCAGGGGCCGACGTCATCACGGTAGAGCGCGATGTCGAGCGCGCCGACCGGCGGCTGGTGCCCGGTCTTGGCGGCGATCAGACGCGCGAGGCGGTGAGCCAGGGGAACGCCCCTGGTCTGCACGCCGACCAGATAGAGGAGCGTCTCGTCCCCCGCGTGCTCGATCAGCTCCGCCGCCATCCGTTCCAGTGCGCGCGCCACGCCGCGCGCGTCGAGAACCTGCACCCTGGTCATGGCGCCTCCTTGGGGACTCGGGGACCGGCTCGCATCGGGACTCGATGCTATCACATGCAGGCATCGAGGTCCGGGCGCGGAACACCGATGAATCCAGGACGAATTACGCCCTTGCAACGACAAGGCGGACGCCACAGGCGCCCTCCCCGGCCCTGCGTCAGCGCAGAGGATCTACGGTACCATGATGTTGGAAGGGGACAGAAGAAGATGAGAATTGCGTTCTCTTGTCTCGCCCTG
Source organism: Acidobacteria bacterium 37-71-11 (assembly GCA_002279285.1). Classification (GTDB taxonomy): domain Bacteria; phylum Acidobacteriota; class Thermoanaerobaculia; order Thermoanaerobaculales; family Thermoanaerobaculaceae; genus RBG-13-68-16. Next base: position 4,909 of record NCBR01000070.1, on the reverse strand, counting down.
CTCGTTGTTGCCACCGCCTTCGCAGCCCCGGCCGTGGAGCCGCCGTCCGCCACCGTCGTCGTGTGCACCTCGATCCAGGACAACTCCTGTGTCGGGGCCGCCACCAAGTTCCCCGCCGGCGTCGGCAAGCTCTGGGGCTTCTCCCAGGTGAGCAACGTCCCGGACAAGATCGTCCACGTCTGGTTCCACGGCGACAAGGAACTCGGGCGTATCACGCTGCCGGTCAAGGCGGCGCACTGGCGCACCTGGTCCAACATCACGGTCTCGAAGGACCTGGTGGGGCCGTGCCGCCTCGAGGCGCGGGACGCGGCCGGCAAGGTCCTGGCAAGTTACAGCTTCACGATCCAGTGACCCGGCGGGAGTCCGCCGGGCCGTGAGCGCCGCGGCGCCTGTTCTCGGGCTGGAGAGTTCGGGTGCGCGCCTTTGCGGCGGCTGTTCCCCGGGGACGGTCAGGCCGTCTCGCGGCGGGGGAGGTACTCGAGGGCGAGCGCCCCGAGCACCAGAATGGCGCCCGGCACCACGTGGAGCGGCGGGACCTCGCCGACGAACGCCCACGTCAGCAGGGAGGCCAGGACCGGCTCGAAGAGGACCGCGAGGTTGACACGGTACGCTGCGGTGTGGGCGAGCGCCCAGTTCAACAGCGTGTGCCCAGTGAGCGTCGGGACGGCGGCCATCGCCAACAGTGGCGCCCAGGCCACGCTCGAGGACGGCCACGGCCGCACCCCCAGCGCCGCGACGGCCGCGATCAACGTCACGGCGGCGCCCCCGTAGACAACCGCCAGATAGCCGAGCAGCGGGGCCTCGGCGCGCAGGCGCTTGCCGACGATCAGGTATCCCGCCATGCACGCGGCGGCTGCGAGCGCCATCGCGTCGCCCACCAGGGCCCCGCGCGCGACCCTGAAATCTCCGCCCGCGATGATCACGACTCCGGTCAGCGCGACCGTCACGCTCGCGAGGTTCCGTCCGCCGATCTTCGCCCCCAGGAACCTCGGCGAGAGCAGCAGCAGCCACAGCGGCTGCGTCGACACCAGCACCACCGAGGAGGACACGCTCGTCAGCCACAGCGACGGGATCCAGAGCCCGAAGTGCATGCCCAGGAGCAGGCCCGCCAGGAGCGCCGCCGGGCGGTGGCGGAGCGGGACGCGTGTGGCCCCGCGGGCCGCCGCCAGGGGCAGGAGGACCGCCGCCGAGAGGGTCATGCGCCACATGGCGACGGCGAGCGGCGCCGCGTCGGTCAGGCGGGCGAGCGGCGCTCCGAACGAGATCGCGACGACGGCCGCGGCGAGGCCGGCAAGAGTCCGCCAGCTCACCGCGAGAACCCTTCCGCGAGGCCGGCGACGATCGCGTGCGCCAGCTTCTCGCGGAACCTCCAGGTGAGCAGCTGCTGCCGGTCCTGCTCATTGTTTAGGTTACAGATCTCGATCAGCACAGCTGTGGGGACGAGCGTGTACCGCAGCACGGCCGGAACCCACCGCGACCCGCCGCGCAGCACCGACGAGCGCACCGGCTGGTAAGGGTGGACCGGAATCCCGAAGCGTTCCGCGGAACGCACGATCGCCTCGCCGAGCTGGCTGGAGAGCGCCTCCGCCCGCGACCTGAACGCGGCCGGAAAGCGCGGCGCCGCCAGCGACCGCGTCTCACGGCACTGGTAGGCCGCGCGCTGCCACGGCGCGTGGGAGCCCCGCAGCGAGCGCGACGGGACGTAGACCATCAGGCCCCGCACGGCGGGGTGCAGCGAGTCGGCGTGGATCGACACGAACGCAACCCGCTCGGGGTTGACCTTCTGCCGCTTCAGGCGCTGCAGCAGCGCGTTGGCCAGGATCCACCGGAGGTGCACGCCAGTGGTGGCGTCGTCGAGGTCGTACGGCGGCTGCACCAACAGACGCTGGTCCCGCTCGTTGGCGAGGACGTCGCGCTCGAGGTTCTTCCGGGTGAACGCCGGGTTGTCCACCGTCGTCCAGACGGTCGCCTTGGTCTGCTCCTCGAGGACGCGCTTGACCCGGCTCATCACATCGTAGACGTAGGTGCTCTCCCAAACGCCATCGACCACGGCGCCGGTGTCCGCGCCGCCGTGACCGGCGTCGAGGATGATGTGGATGCCGTCGAGGTTGGCGGCGCGGATGACCCGCCTGATCGCCGCGAGCTCTTCCCTGTCCTTCTCCCACGCGAGGCGGCGGGGGTTGCCGGCCGGCAGGTACTCCGGCAGCAGCACGTCGAACGGGATGTGCACCGCGTAGCCGACCGGGATCGCCGTCACGTCCGCGATCCCGGAACGCCTCGCGATCTCGCGGGCCGTGGCGTTGACGTCGGAGGCGTGGAGCTGACCCGTGAACCTCACGACGACCGCGGAGTAGAGCGCCTCGCCGGGCCGTAGGCGGTAGATCGCCTCGCCGTCGCGGTACTCGAGCCCACCGGCCTGGCCGGCCGCTGAACGGGCCGGCGCACTCGCCGCGGCGACGCTGGGCGCGGCGGCGGTCGAGGCGGGCGGCGGCGGAGCGCTCACGGCCGGTGTCGCGGTCGGGCTCGGCCGGGCGGCCGTCGCGCGGACGGCGCGAAACTCGGGCCGGAGCGCCGCCGCCGGAATCAGGATCAGACTCCCTCGCGCCGGGTAAAGCCCGAGCGCGGGGTTCGCCTGGCGTAGGTCCGGATAGCGCGACCCGGCGCCGCAGAACCACTCGGCGAGTTCCCACCACGACTCGCCATCGCCGCCCCACGGCGCCAGGACCTCGTGCTCCCACCCCGCCTCGACCCTGCGGTCGAGCGGGAAAAGAGCCCGCGCACACGCCACCCGCAGATCGGGCCGCAGCAGATCCCAGGGGACCCGCAGCCGAACGCCGGTCAGCGGCCTCGCCAGCGCTTCGTTCGCGGCCTGCAGTTCGGCGGCGTTGGCGGCCGCCGGAGTCACACGGGCGGCGAGCTTGCCCCACCCTTCGCCGGGGCGCGGCAGCACGAGCAGTTCCGGCGTCCCGCTCCGCCGCCACTCGGCGCGTGCCCCCCCCGGAACGTTCGCCAGGATGGGCTGATCGGCAGCCAGGGCCAGCCCGAGCAGGAACGCGCCGATCATCGGCTGTGCGCCGCCGTGCGCTGCATTGGGCTCACGACCCCACCCCCTGCTGTCCGCTCCAAGGTCGTTCCGGCCGGCAACGCCCTTTCCGACAGACCCCGCGCCGGGCGTTTCGCCGATTCGCGAGAATCGGTCGGGATCGTAACACGCTTGCACCCATGTTCCCCCTTCTCGGCACTGCGTCTCGCCCACGTAGCAGCCGCCGGAGAGCAAGCAGCGCCATGCTAGGATGCCGGGTCAGCGCCTGGGAAGCCTATGTTTGAAGGGATCTCCGCCACGACCTGGTTCCCGCCGCAGGAGCCGGCTGAGTGTCCGGTCTGCCGCGAGGCGCGAGCCGCGCTTTCACAGGCAGGCGTTGCGGCGGCGGGCGATCTGGCGATCGAACTCCTCACCAGAGGCCAGGTGGCGGCGCTCCTGGGGGCGGTGCTTGCGCACCTCGCGCGAGCCGTCGCGGGCGGCCGAATCTCGCTGCTGGTGCCGGAAGCCGCCGGACGCTGGCGGGTGTTCGCGAGCTCGGCCGAGAATCAGACCCTCGACCTGGTCGTCGATTCCGACCGCTACCCGGAGCTGATGGAGGTGCGCCGGACCGGCGCTCCGTACCTGGCACCCGACATCGAAGTCGCACCCGAGCTGAGAGATTCGCGCTCGCTGCTCGAGTCTGCCGGCGTCAGGGGCCTGGCGGCGTTCCCCGTCTTCGCGGCGACGCCTGGCGCCGAGCCGTCGGTGCTCAAGGTCTCGTTCCACCGCGCCGTCCCGGCGGAGGAGCTGGCGCTCGCGGCGTTGGCGGCGCACCAGCTCGTGCACCGCCTGTCCCGCATTTCGCCGGCCGAGGTCGCCGCCCAGCTCGGCATGGCGGCGCCCGCCACCGGTGCGACGGACCCCGCCTCGCTCCTCAACTTCCTGCCCGTGCCCGCTCTTATCGTCGATGGCAGCGACAAGGTGCTGGGCGCCAACGCCCGCGCCCGCTGGCTCCTGCGCGGCCGCGAGCCGGCGCCCGGCGACGAACCTCTCGCTCTCAGCCTCGTCCCCCCTGACGCAGGGGAAAGCGCCTCGCGCTGGGAGGCCCGGGTGGCGGCGCGCAACGGCGACATCCAGGTTCTCGCGTGGTCGAGCCCGCTGCCCGGTGAACGGCGCCTCGTACTGATCGAGCCACACCCGGAAACCCGGCGGCGAGACCACGAGCGTACGATCCGCAGCACGCTGGCCGAGAAGCTGCGCGAGCTCGAGCAGGCGAACACGCTGCTCGCCGAGTACGCCCGCAGGCGCGACCGCTTCGTCTCCGACGCCGCCCACGAGCTGAAGACCCCGCTGTCCATCCTGCGCTCGTACCTCGAGACCCTCGCCGAGGACCTCGGCGCCGGACTGTCGGACCAGCAGCAGGAGTTCCTCCAGGCAGCCGCCGTCGGCGCCCGCCGCCTGCAGCGGCTCATCGACGGGCTGCTCGACCTCGCCGCGCTCGAGACCGGGCGCCTGCCGCTCGTCCTCGGACCGGTGTCGAGCCGCGAGGTCGTCGCGGGCGTGGTCGATGGGCTCCGTCCCATCGCCGTGGCGGCCAAGGTCGACCTTGCGGCCGCCCCCGCCGCCGAACTCGCGCTGCGAGCCGACCTACAGCGCTTGGACCAGGTGCTTCGCAACCTCGTCGAGAACGGCCTCAAGTACACGCCGCCCGGGGGCGAGGTCACCGTCGCGGTTGAACAGCGCGGCGACCGGGCGGTGATCTGCGTACGGGATACCGGCGTCGGCATTCCGCCCGGCATCCTCCCCCGCATCTTCGACGAGTTCGTCCGCGTTCCCGGCAGCAACCTCACCGAGGGGGCCGGCCTCGGCCTGGCGATCGTGCGGAGG
>NCBR01000243.1 GCA_002279285.1 Acidobacteria bacterium 37-71-11 | reverse complement strand
GGTGGCCAAGACCGCCCAGCGGGCGTAGGCCGATTTCGCCGGAGCGTGCGGGTCCCGAGCGGCCAGAGCGGCGGGTGGAAACGCCGGCCCTGAGCGCAGCGAAGGGAACGGCGAGGCTCCGCCCGTCGATCTGGCCAGCTCGGTCGCACGCGCAGGCGGGTCGGAGGGCGGCGCTCGATGCGCCGCCCGAGCGACCACGGCCGTAGCCCGCGGGGCAAAACAAAGCAGCCTCACGCAGTGAAGAGAAGGTCCCCACGGTCGAGCCGCGGGGATTGGCATGGTTTTCGCTAGTCGGGTAGAGTATCGGGCCGCGCCCGGGCGGAGATACGCAGGGAAATTCGTCCTCCGGCCGGCCGTTTTCGGTTGGCCGTTCGCGGCCGGAACGAAGAAGGTGCCGTCTTGGCAGGCCATGACGGCACCGGCGAGGACGGGACGATCGCCCGCGGGCGATGGTGAGGGCGACCGAGACGGTCCCCGACGATAGGAGAAGAGCGATGCGGACAACATTGAAGAACTTCGCGGTGGCCGGCCTGGGGCTCCTCGCGGCGCAGCCGCTGCTCGCGCAGGGTGAGCCCAAGCCGCCGACACCCGAGGTCGCGGTGAGCCGCGCGTGCGCCGCGGCCGGCGGCCTGGAGGCGTTCAAGGGCCTCGGCATCCTCGGCATCGGCAGCAAGAGCGAGGAGGTCACCCAGGACGGCAAGGTCACCACGACCCTCAAGAACCTCTACTTCCTCGCCCCTGGACCGGTCCCCGGGAGGCTCGAGCTGCCCGAGAGCAAGGTCGTCGCGGGCGACGACGGCAGCGGCGGGTGGGCCCTGGTGGCCGGCCGCGTTGACACTCGCCCGGCCACCGCGTACATGGTGAAGAGGTCGCTCGTAAGCTCGCTGTTCCCGCTGTTGCTGCCGTTTTCGCTGACCTGGGAGGGTGTCGCCGTCACCGAGGTCAAGGCCGCAACCGTTGCGGGCCGCCCGGTCTGGCGGCTCGCCGTCGAGCTCCCGAGGACGTTCTTCGACTCGCCGCAGATTTCCCCTTCGTGGTCGGTCTTCCTCGACCGCGCGAGCTTCGCGCTGGTGCAGGCCGCGAGCCCGTTCACCGACCTCGGCAAGGGCGTCACCGCCGACGGGATGCTCTACAGGTGGAACGACCCGGTCAAGGTCAAGGCCGTGACGTTCCACAAGGAGCAGCGGGTCACCGGGCTCGACGAGGTTGGCAGGGAGAAGAGCCACAGCCGGATCGACCACTTCCAGTTCCGCCTGGTACCGGCATCCGAGGCCGGGAAGCTGTTTGCGAACCCGGTGCCGCCGGAGCAGCGGCCCAAGCCTCCGGCGATGCAGCCGCCGGTCATGCCGCAAGGCCCGCCCAAGGGCTGAGCGGCAGGCCGAAGCGCCCGGGTCCGCCTTGCGCACCCGGGCGGCGGGCGTACACTGGCGCGGGCGGTGACGCCGCCGGGGAGGAATGCGTGAGAGCACGGTCGTTTTTCGCCGCAACGGGTGCCGTCACGGCCGCCCTCGCCTTCTCGGCGGTGGGGATGGCGCAGCCGGCACCGGCGCCGGACTACCGCGGCTCGACCGGCTACGGCCGTGATTTCTACGAGCTCATCGACTACGGCGGTCGTGAGGTCGGCGACATCCACCGTCAGGCGCGCGGCGAGGTGTACGAGTTCCTGGCCCGCTACCTACCCCCCCCGCGTCGGCTCCTGTAGCCGGCGAAGGACCGACGGTTGCGAGGCGGAACGGACGTGGCAAATGTGACGCAGGGGCCGGGGGGAGCACGTGTTAGACGCCGCGGCGTGCGCAGCAAACCCTACTGGCTGGTTGGGTTGGCCCTCGCGGCGATGGTCGGTTGCAACGCGTCGCCGGGGCGACTCGCGGTCGTCGGCGGTCATGCCGTCACGGTCGAGCAGCTCAACGCCTTCGTCACCGCGCAGGCCGGACGCGCCGCCGCCGAGGTCACCCCGGACCTGACCGGCGCGCTGTTTGGCCGGCTCCTGGAGGAGGAGGTGTTGCTCGCCGCCTCGCCGTCACCGGGCGACCACGACCTTTCCCCGGCCGCCCGCACCGCCCGCGCCCGCGATCTGATGGCCTCGCTCTGCCCGCCGCCGCCGCGACCCACCGAGGCCCAGGTCGACGCGTACCTCGCCGCTCACCCCGAGTTGACCGGCGGGGCCGACCGGATCAAGTTGCGGCAGCTCGTTCTCCCGGACCAGGCCACCGCGCGGGCAGCGCGCGAGCGGATCCGGGCCGGGGAAGATTTCGTGGCGCTCTCGCGGGAGCTCTCGCGCGCGCCCAACGCCGCCGACGGCGGGCTGCTGGGGTGGGTCGACCGCGGCCAACTGCCGCCGGAGTTCGAGGCTGTCGTCGCCGGCCTTGCGCCGGGGGACGTGAGTGAGCCGGTGCCCTCCAACGCCGGCTGGCACGTGTTTCAGGTGATGGAGCGCCACGCCGCCGGCGACCGCCCGGACGCCGCCATCCGCGAGAGGGTGCGGGCGCGGCTCGCCGCCGGGACGGCGGAGGCGGCGCAGAAGGCCTGTCTGGCCGGACTCGCCGCCAGGGTCGGCGTTCAGGTGAATTGTGCGGGCGCGGCGTTCCCCTGCCGCGACCCGTTCGAAGGGACACCATGACACGGAAGATCTCTCTCATGCTGACTTTGATCATCCTCGCCACGGCCGCCGCAGCGGCCGAGCGTCACCTCGTGGAGGGCATCGTGGTGCGCGTCAACGACCGCATCCTGACCACCACGGATATCCGCGATCGGGCCAAAGAGCAGGCGGCTGAAACCGGCAAGCCCGTGACTCCCGATCAGTACCCCGCGCTGATCCAGGAAGCCGCGGACGAGATGTGCATGCTGGAGCGGGCCAAAGAGCTCAAGCTCGAGGTGTCGAGCGAAGAACTCAACGCCGCGATCCAGCAGCTCCGCGAGCAGAACCACGTGCCCGACGACGCCGCTTTCGAGAAACAGCTGCACGACCTCGGTTTGACGGTCGAGGGCCTGAGGACAAGGGTCCGCGACAACATTCTGGTCAGCCGCCTCCTCAAGCACGAGCTGGGCGATCTCCCAATCACCGAGGCGGAGCTGCGGCAGCGGTTCGACCGCGAGAAGGACAAGTTCACCATCGGCGAGCGGGTCCACCTCGAGCACATCGTGTTCCCGGTCGCCGTCGACAAGAGCGATGAGGCGGCGACGCTTGCCACCGCCCGTCGCCTGGTGGCCGCCGCCCGGAGCGGCGACGATTTCAAGGCCCTGGTGCAACAGGAGGTCAAGGCCGGGCGCGCGACCGGTGGCGACCTCGGCATCGTGCTCATCACCGATATGCGCTCCGAGGTCCGCGACGCGATCGCGAAGCTGAAGCCGGGCGAGATCTCCGACCCGTTCGAGAGCCCCGCCGGCGTTCACGTCGTCCAGGTCATCGAGCGCCTCCCTCCGACGGTCAAGCCGTTCAAGGAAGTCGAGGACGAACTGCGCAACAGCGAACTCGCCGAACGCTACCAGGCGCACCTCTCGAGCGTGGTCACCGAGCTCAAGAAGCGCTACTCAGTCGAGACCCATCCCGAGCTGATGACCGAGGCAAGGTAGCCGGCTGCCGGGAACCCCGGCTCTGGTCCGTCCGCCCCCGTTCAAGCCCGTGCCCATCGGGCTCCGCACGCCTGTGGCATCTTGACAGGGGGCGTGGGTCACCTCATCATGGCGGTGGACAAAAGTGGAGCGAAGTGGACCGCCGTGGCCCACGACCCGCGCGCGCGGGTTCTCGGAGGGAAAGATGGAGACTTTTCGCGGGAGCTACCAGGCCACCGTCGACGACAAGGGCCGCCTGAAGCT
>NCBR01000069.1 GCA_002279285.1 Acidobacteria bacterium 37-71-11 | reverse complement strand
AAGTCCTGAAGCGGACCGTGCGCGGGCAGTACGCCGCCGGGACGATGCCGGATGGGACGGCGGTCCCGGCGTACCGCTCGGAGCCGTACGTGGCCGCCGCCTCGCCGGTCGAGACGTATGCGGCGGTCAAGCTCGTGATCGACAACTGGCGCTGGGCGGACGTGCCGTTCTACCTTCGCACCGGGAAGCGTCTTCCCGTACGCACGACGCAGATCGTCATCCAATTCAAGCGGGTGCCGTTCAGCCCGTTTCGCCAAACCCCGGTGGACCACCTGAGCCCCAACCGGCTCATCCTGCGGTTGCAGCCCGACGAGGGAATCTCCCTCCGTTTCTCGGCCAAGGTGCCGGGCGCGCCGGTACGGATTGGCACGGTCAACATGGACTTCTGCTACGCCGACTACTTCGGATCGCAGCCTTCGACCGGCTACGAGACGCTGCTCTACGATGCGATCAACGGCGACGCCACGCTCTTCCAGCGGGCGGACTCGGTCGAACGCGGGTGGAGCGTCGTGACGCCGATCCTGGACGTGTGGCGGGCGCTGCCGCCGCGCGCATTCCCGAACTACGCGGCCGGCACGTGGGGTCCCGGAGAGGCCGACCAGCTGCTGGCGCGCGACGGCCGCGCCTGGAGCAACGAGGCCTGAACCGCACGGTGCGCGCCTACCCCGATGCCGGTGGGCAGGCCCGCATGGCCGCCGCCGAGTTCGTGCTGCGCGCCGCGGTCGTGGTTGCGAGCACGGGGCGCTTCGCGGTCACGCTGTCGGGCGGGCACGCGGCCTCGCTGTTGCCGAGGATGCCTGCGCGCGTCGTTACTGGGCCTTGGGTTCGTTGCCGGCGGGGCCGGCGCCCGGATCCGCAGGGCGGGCGGCGGACGGTGTCACGGGCGCCGTCTCGTCGCCTTTGAGCGCTTCCCGGAAACCGCGGATGGCGGTGCCGAGGTTCTTGCCGATCTCGGGAACCCGCTTCGGGCCGAACACGACGAGTGCAATCGCCAGGACGATGAGCCAGTGAAACGGTGAGAACGCGCCGTCGAACATGATCGCACCCCTCGTGGATGGTCCCAGAGAAGGCGCCGTTCTGTCAAGCTCATGCGACGCAAGTTCAATTGGAGACTGGGATTCAACGCGGTGCGGTCCCCGGACAGACCGGTCGTTCGACCGTCCGTGTGTGGTCTAGCATGGACTCCACCGCCTCGTGTCGGGCGGCCGGGAGGTCAGGCGTGATCCCAGGTGTGAAGCGCGCGATCGCTGGCGTCATGGCGGCGACGGCCGTGCGGGCCGCGGCGGCGCAGTCCGTCCCGCCGGTCGCGGCGGTGACTTCGCCGGCCGCCGTCGCCACCGCCGACGCCGGTGGTGCGAAGCTCGAGGCGCTGATCCCCGAGCTGATGGCGAAGGGCGGCGTGCCCGGCCTCGCCGCGGCGGTCATCCGGGGTGGGGCCATCGTCTGGAGCCGGGGATTTGGCGTCGCCAGCGCCGCGAGCGGGAGGCCCGTGACCGCCGACACGGTCTTCGAGGCGGCCTCCCTCGGACAACCCATTTTCGCCTACGCGGTGCTGCGCCTTGCTCAGCGCGGGGGGTTCGACCTCGACCGCGCGCTGCCGGCGTACGCCCCCAACTACGACGTCAATGGCGACCAGCGGATCTGGAGGATCACGGCCCGTCGAGTCCTGTGCCACACGACCGGGTTCCCGAATTGGCGGCGGGGCTCGGAGCTGACGATCGACTTCGACCCGGGCGAGAAGTTCTCCTACTCGGAGGAGGGCTACGCGTATTTGCAGAAGGCGGTCGAGACCGTCACGGGCCTCCCGCTCGACGAGTTCGTCCAACGGGAGGTTTTCGGGCCCCTCGGCATGGCCGCCTCGAGCTACGTCTGGCGCGCGGCGTACGAGACGACGGCCGCGGTCGGTCACGACTACCTGCAGCAGCCGGTCCCGCGGCAGGCGCCCGCCAACGCGAACGCCGCGTCGAGCCTGTACACCACCGTATCCGACTATGCACGATTCCTTGCGGAGATGCTGCACCCCACGCTGCTCGATCCCGCAACGGTCGCGAAGATGCTGCGGCCGGAGGTCGAAGTGTCCAGAGGTCTCGCCTGGGGGCTTGGGTGGGGGATCGAGCAGGTCGGGGCGAGGTCCTTCTTCTGGCAGTGGGGCGACAACGTCACGTCCCGGGGGTTCGCCATCGGCTGCCGGGAAATGGGCGACGGCGTGGTCGTGCTGACCGACAGCGAAAACGGCTTGTCGCTGGCGCCGCCGATCGTCGCCGCGGTGCTGGGCGGGACCCACCCCGCATTCGCGTGGCTCGAGGTCGAGCCCTACGACTCGCCGGCGCGCACCATCCGCGAGCGCCTGGTGCGCGCGGGGGTTGCCAACGGGGAGCGCGGCGTGTACCGGACGCTCAAGGAGCTCGAGCGCACCTATCCCCCGCAGGCGTTCACGGAGCCGCTCCTCAACACGGTCGGGTACGAGCTGCTCGCGAAGAAGCGGCCCGAGGCGGCGGCCCTGGTGTTGGAGCGCAACGTCAAGCTCTACCCCAAATCGTGGAACGCCTACGACAGCCTCGCCGAGGCCTATGCCGCCGACGGCGACGTGCGGTCGGCGATCCGCTTCTACAAGAAGTCGCTGGCGATCAACCCCGACAACGCCAACGCGAAAGCCGCCCTGCGCAAACTCCGGGGTGTGAAGCCGCGTTGACCCCTCGCAAAAACGTAACACTCAGGTACCAGGTACCTCATTGTTCCGACTTTCGTCGGAGGGTGTTGCCGCCTGGCCGCACCCGCTTGGCGGCGGAGCCTCGCCCGGTGCCGGTCAGCGATCGACGGAAAGGACGTACTCGGCGACCGCCTCGTGCTGGGCTTCCGTCAGCTTAATCGCCGGCATTTGGGGATAGCCGGAACGCTTCTTCCCCGGCGCCTTCACCCACGCGATCAGGGCGGTCGGGTTGCCCTTGTAGATGCGGTCGACTTCGGTGAGCGCGTGTCCGACAAAGCGGGTATCGCGCACGTGGCAGGCGGTGCAGATCGACTTGAAGGCCTGCTTGCCCGGGGAGAGGGGCACTTTCCCCTTCGTGCGGCGGATCCCAGCCTTCGCGCATCTGCGCCGTCACGGCCGCTTCCCCGAACTTGGCCGTGCGCGCCGCCATCGCCGTGCGATGGGGTTCGAGCGCCTAAAGTGGGCCATCAAGAACAAGCCCGTCAGCGCCACCGAGGCGGTCACGAAGTGGAGGCAGCGCGGCAGGACGTTGGGGAACCACGCCGAACCGGTGAGAGCGTTGGCGGAGTAGAAAAACGTCGTGTGGAAGACGCTTATGACCAGCAACGGCCCAACCCCGAGCACGACGGCGATGTCCCGCACCAGCCCTGGTAGGCTTGCGTCGCCAGGGCGACCGGCACGTTCGCCAGCATCCAGGCGGGCACGCGAGCGCGGTACCATCCCCCCCGGCCAGGGCGCTGACCTCTTCGCCGCGAGAAAATGAAACTATTAGGTACCAGGTACCTGATTTCGTGTGGCGGCGAGCGTGGTGAGGAAGGTCGCGGCCCAGCGGTAGATGTTGTGCTCCTGCACGGCCTGGTGCATGCGATCCATGCGCGCGTGCCGCTCCGCGGCCTTCATTTCCACCCCGGAATGGATGGCTTCCGCGAACTGCTCCGTGTCGTAGGGGTTGATGATGATCGCGTCGGCGAGCTCGCGCGCGGCCCCGGCGAACTCCGAGAGGATCAGGACGCCCTCGCGCGTGGCCTGTGCCGCGACGTACTCCTTCGCAACCAGATTCATCCCGTCGTGCAGAGAGCTGACGATGCACATCGAGGCCATGGTCAGAAACGCATGGACAGCCCTCACGTCGTGATGAGCGACGAGAAAGTGGATCGGCTGCCAATCGCCGGTCTGGTATTTCCAGTTGATCTCGTCGGCGATGGTTTCGAGCTGTGCGATGTGATCGCGGTAGCGGCGGATGTGGGTCCGGCTCGGAGCCCCCAGTTCCACGAACGTGAATCGCCCGCGGTACTGCGGGTACTTCTCGAGGAACCGGTCGACGGCGCGGAAGCGTTCCGGCAAGCCCTTCGTGTAGTCGATCCTGTCCACCCCCACCGCGATGAAGGCGTTCCCGAGGTTGTGTTCCTGCTTCAGCTCCGCGATCTGCTGCTCCAGCTCCTCGCCGGCCGGGACCTTGCGCTCGGCCCAGTCCTGGACGCTGATGGGGAAGGGCCGCACCCGCGATACGTGGCCCTTGAATTCCACCGAGAAATGGTCCCAGTCGAGGCGCGATTCCAGCATGCGGTCCACCGTATCGAGGAAGCTGTTGCAGTGCTGCTGCAGGTGAAAACCCACCAGATCGGCGCCCAGCATGCCGGTGAGGAGCTCAGCGCCGTACGGGCAGATGCGAAATGCTTCCGGGTTCGGCCAGGGGATGTGCCAGAAGAGGCCGACCTGCAGATCCGGGCGAACGGCCTTCAGCAGCCTCGGTAAGAGGGCGAGCTGGTAGTCCTGCACGAGCACCACGGCGCTGCCGTCGCCGATCTCGTCGAGCACGGTTTCGGCGAAGCGGAGGTTCGCCTGACGGTAGGCCTCCCAGTCAAGCGCGCGGAAGACGGGGCGCTCGTGCGCCAGATGGCACAGAGGCCAGATGCCCTCGTTGGAAAAGCCGTAGTAGTAGCCCTGCTCCTCCTCGCGCGTCAGCCACACGCGCCTGAGGGTATAGCGTGCATCGTCGGGCGGCACCATGAGCCGGCCGGATCCGTCGGCGGCTTGCCGATCGGCGTCGCCGGCCCCGTGCGCGACCCATACGCCGCCGCAGGCCTGGAGCACCGGGTCGAGCGCGGTGACCAGGCCCCCGGCGGGCACGATCGCCTGGACCTTTCCGTCGCGCATCTGATGCATGTAAGGCTCGCGGTTGCTCACGACGATGAGCTGGCGGCCCTCGCCCAGCGCCGCGATCGCATGGACCCGCAACCGGTCGCGGGTCCAGACCTGCTCGGCGTGCATCGCCACCTGGGAGAGCCGCTGGCCGGTCGACCGTGCCGCGCGGAACGACGCCGCCAGGCGGCCGGTTTCGCTGACCAGCATCTCGGAAGGGAGCCCGGGAGGTGGGGCCTCGCCGACGTTTTCGGTGCGCAGGCGCCGCATCCAGTCGGCGAGCTTGTGGAGCGGGCGCTCGTAGGTCAACCATGTCGCGCCCACGACCAGGGTCACGGTGAGCAAGGTCAGGATCAGAATCCAGAAGCCGAACTGGACCAGGCGCCCGGTGGCGCGATCGTCGATGAAGGACACGTCCTGGGCTACCACCAGCACGCCTTGCAGCAAACCGCGCTGGTTCTTGAGCGGTACGGCGACGGCCTCGATCGGCGTGCCCTGGAACCGGATGAGCCTGACGGCGTCCGCGCCGAGGTACACCGCGCGCAGCAGTACGGGCGCGAGACGGTCGGCGAAATCCTGCACGGCCTCGCTCGCCGCCACCAGGTGGCCATCCGGACGGAAGACCGCGTAACCCAGGAGGGTGCGATAGCTATCGAGGTGCGGCCGCAGCGCCGCGCTCGCCGCCGGGTCCGGGAGCGCCAAGGCGTTTCCCACGGCCGCGGACAGTTGCTGCGCAAGGGCCTGCGCGCGGCGGTTCACGTCGTCGAGGTCGGTCCTCCGCTCCTGCTCGACCTGATGCCAGGCGAGGAAGCCGGTGGCAACCCCGATGATGGCGGCGATCAGGAACCCGAGGCGCAGCGAGCGCGCAAGCTGTGGTCGTCGGATCCTCGCCATGGCGCCTCCCTCGCTCCCGAGCCCGCCCGGACACGACCGGGCCCAAGTTGATCACGACCTCGACGTCGTCAAGACACGCCCTCCCAACTCGCGCTCAGGCGCATCGCCGAGTTGATCAAACCAACCATACTATAGGTCTGCGGAAAATTGCCCCACAGCTCGCGGGTGAGCGGATCGATGTCCTCCGACAGAAGGCCCAGCGAGTTGCGGCAGGCGAGCAGCTTGTCGAACAACGCGCGCGCTTCCTCGCGGCGTCCGAGCGCCGCGAGGGCGTTGACGAACCAGAAGGTGCAGACGATGAACGCCGTCTGGGGTTGGCCGAAATCATCCTCGTGATCGTAGCGGAAGATGAAATCGCCGCGCCGGAGCTGCCGCTCGATCGCCGTCACCGTGCCGGCGAAGCGCGGGTCGTCCGCGGCCAGGAACCCGAGTTCGTTGAGCAACAGGAGGCTCGCGTCGAGTTCCTGCCCGCCGAAGCTGGCGACGAAGCTCCGCTGCGTCGCATCCCACGCGCTCTCGCAGATCCCCCGGTGGATCGCATCCGCATGCCCTCTCCAGTACAGGGCCCGCTCGCCGAGGCCGAGGTGGGTAGCGATCTGCGCCAGGCGATCACAGGCGACCCAGCACATGACGCCGGAGAAGGTGTGGACCCGTTGCGTCTTGCGCAGCTCCCAGATGCCGGCATCGGGCCGGCCGTACACCGCGCGCGCCATCTCGCCGAGCGATTCCAGGCGCCGGAAGTGCGTCTCGGTGCCGGGGCTGTCAAGCCGCTGGTCGAAGAAAATGTGCGTGGCCGAAAGGACCACCGCGCCGTAGACGTCGTTCTGGACTTGCCTGTACGCCGCGTTGCCGGATCGCACCGGGCCCATGCCGTGAAAGCCGGGAAGGCTTTCGACGATCGACTCGTCCAGGTGGGCACGCCCGTTGATGCCGTACACCGCCTGCAGGCGCCTGAGCGCAGGGTTTGCGGCGATGTTCACGATGTAGTGGAGGTAGCGCTCCATGGTATGCGTCGCGCTCAAACGGTTGAGCGCCGAGACCACGAAGTAACTGTCGCGCAGCCAGCAGTGGCGATAGTCCCAGTTGCGGCCGCTGCCGGGGGCCTCGGGCAGCGATGTCGTCATGGCTGCGACGATGGCGCCGGTGTCGTCGAACGCGGCGAGCTTGATAGTGATGGCGGCGCGGATCACAGCCTCTTGCCACTCGAACGGAATACCGAGGTGTCGCACCCAGTCATGCCAGTAGTTGCGCGTCCCGCCGAAGAACCGTTGCCCGACTTCGCCCGGGGCCTCGGGCACGGTCTCGTCGGGACCGAGGAGCAGGGTGATGTCCCGGTCGAGAACGAACGGCGTCCGCTCCATTACCGCCGTGATGGAGGCATCGGTGGTGAGGCGCAGCACCAGTTGCGGCGACACGTATCGGATGTGGTTGCTGCCGAACGTTTGGGAAGGAGTGCCGGCGCCGTACTCGGATACCGGCTCGAGGCGAATGCGGACCGTGGGGCTGCCGGCCAGGGGGCGCAGGCGGCGCACGATCATCATCGGGTAGAAGGTCCGCCCGAACTGCTTGAAGCGCGGGGCGAAATCCGTGATCTCCACGACGCCGCCCTTGTCGTCGTGCATCGTGGTCAGGAGGATGGCGGTGTTGCGCAGGTAGTGCTGCTCGGAGTGGGCGAAGCCCTGCAACTCGATGGCAAAAGCGCCGCGGCCTTTGTCATCGTTGGCCAGCAGCGCACAGAAGACCGGATCCCCGTCGAACCGCGGCATGCAGGACCACACGATCCGCCCTTGAGGGTCGACGAGGGCGCTGATGTTGCAGTTCCCGACCATCCCGAGTTCGAGGTTGTCCATGTGTCTATCCTCCGAGGGGGAATGACGCGGACCATTGGACGAAGCGGTCCAGCCAGTCCAGCACCTGCCTGACGCCTGCGAGCCGCCAGCCCGCTGCCGAGGGTCCGTCGCCGACCTTGACCGAAAGACCGCCGAGCCGGTTGGCGGCGCGAAAACCGTCCTCGTCCGTGATGTCGTCGCCCACGAATACGGGCACACGGCCGGCGAACGGCGCCTCGCGCATGAACTCGGCGAGCGCCCGTCCCTTGTCCCAGCCCCGAGGCCGGATCTCCAGGACCATGTTGCCCGTCCCGAGAAGAAAGCCGTCACCGAGACGTTGCAGCGCGTCGTGGCACGCGCGCCCGGCCTCGGCTTCGAGGTTCGGGGCGCCGCGGAAGTGCAACGCCAGAGTTGCGCCCTTGTCTTCGAGCAGGGTTCCCTGGTGATCTCTGGTCCAGGCCGCGAGTGGCGCTCTTGCGCGCTCCAGGGCCGAACGGGAAACCGGAGCGCGGTGCATTCGGCCGTCGGCGCCGCGGCGCTCGGCGCCGTGCTGACCGGCCGCGGGCAGCACGAGGGGCGCGAACAGCCGGTCGAGGTCGGCGAGCGGTCGCCCGCTGACGAGCGCCACGGGCACGACGCGGCGCAGCGCGCCGAGCGTGTGGGTCAAACCCGGCCTCAGCGTGACGTCGGACGGGCGCTCGCCGAGATCGAGCAGCGTGCCGTCCACATCGAGGAACACGGCCCACGCGGGATCGAACGCCGGCACCAACGAACCGAGTTCCCCGAAGCCTGCCCCGGGTACCATCGAAACCCTCCCTGAGACTGAGGATAACATCGGTCTCGCCGACCCTGCGGCTTTGCCTTCACCGTCCCGAAACCAGCAAAATGCACAAGTACGGTACCAGGTACCCGAAAGTTGCATGTTTTGACAAGGAGCGGGTCGTGACCCGGCGGAGAGGTCGTGCCCGAGGCTGGCGATCAGGGGCGGCGCACCGCCGGGGTTCGGGGGCACGGTGCTCGAGGCGGCCACCGCCGGGAGCCGAGCTGGTTGTCAGGATCCGGCAGGAGGTGGCGCGGTCGGGGTGGGGCGGGATGCGGCGCGTCGCGACCGCAGGGCTTTGGCCACGAGCCCGCCGGTCTGCGCCACCGTCCGCAGCAGCCCCTGCCGGTGCCATGAACGCTTGACCGCCCACGCCACCAACGTCTTGGGCGGTGTCGTCTGCTCCGGACGGGGCCGCGGCTGGAGCACGATCGCCGCGGTCGGACAGGCGACGGTGCAGACGCCGCAGCCGATGCACCGCGCATCCGTCACGGCGTACCCGTCGTCGCGCGCCACGATGGCGTCCATCGGGCAGCGCGTGGCGCACTCGCCGCAGCCGGAGCAGTCGTTGGCGGCGATCGCAGCGGCGTAGTTGCTGCGGACGAGCAGGTGCGGCGCCCCGAACTCCTTCACGCCGCGGAGGAAGCCACAGCAGCAGGCGCAGCAGTTGCAGACGAACATCTGGTCGCGCTGCACGTTGTAGGTGGAGTGGACGAGCCCTTCGCGCTCGGCCAGGTCGAGTACGGCGAACGCCTCGTCGCGGCCGATCGTCCGGCCCCAGGAGGGCATGTCTTCGTAGGCGTTCTCGAGGTTGGAGAAGGCAAGGCACGTCTCGCTCGTATGGCGGCACGGGGAGCCGAGGAGCGCCTGCTCGCGGCGGCAGATGCACGGGGCGACCCGAAACGAACGAGCGTGCGACAGCATCTCGCGGAGGCTGTCGGTGCGGAGGATGGTCGCGTGCGCGTCGATGTGGGCGTTGACCGGAACCACCCGCGCGAGGGCCGGCTTGTGCCCACCGACGGTCCGCAGCAGCGTCGGGACGTACTCCTCGCATAGGGCGGCAAGCTCGGCGTCCATGCGGTTGAGCTGGAACTCGTAGATCCCGATGACGAAAGGGGCCAGCATGAAGAGCCTGTCGCCGTCCTTACGGACGACCAGGATCTGTCCGCGTTCGGCCATGCCGTCGAGTACGGTCCGCAGCGTCTCGGCCGGCTGGGCAACGCGCCGGCTGATCGTCTCGACAGTCTCGGGAATCGGAAGCAGGTGCAGCGCCATCTCTGCGTCCTCGGGGGAGAAGATCTTCTCGAGGATGCGCAGTTCGACCCCGCTTTCGGCCGACGGAAAACCGTGAGGGAGCTCGTCGAGCTTCGCCGCCAAGCGTTTGAACACGTTGTCCATATTGACCTCAGAAAAGCCTAGCACCTATCTGGCGCCAGGGGCGTGCGCCTCTCAACGTGCCGGCGAGGGCGCCTGTCGTCTAAAAATGAAACTATGAGGTACCAGGTACCTGTTGATTGCATATTTCCGTGGGAGACCATGAGGTCGAGGTCTTGCTTGAGGCTCTGAAGGTCCTCCTCGTGTTCGCCGCGCGATCGCCATCGCCAGCAGACCCCTGCCGGTGCCCACGTCGCGCGCCGGCCCTCAATGGCCCTGTGGCCGCAGTGACGAAGCGCGCGGCGGCGTACCCAGGGCTCCTGCCGTCATCCCGGCGCCGCCGAGGTCCAGCGTTTACCTCTACCGGTCTACCTTGGTCGCAGGGTGCTTCGCCAGGTACGCCATGTGGTGCTCCGACCCCTCGCGGACCATCGCCTTGCCGCACTTCGGACAGCGGTCCTCGCGGCACGGCACGCCGGGCGAGTGCGACTTCGTGGCGCCGCACCCCAGGCACACGCAGTTGCCCGTCGGACCCATCCCTCCGCTGTGCTGCATAACTCCCCCTTTCGATACGGCGTCAGTGCCCGTCGCCGTGGCCGGCGCAGTCGTGCAGGCCGCCGCCGCACCCCTCGCCGGTGGCCGACAGCGTGCCCCATCCCGCCGGCGAGAATGACGCTGGCGCCCTGGTCCTTGAGCCAGATCGGGAACGACCCGTGCTCGTGAGGGGGCGGAGCGGCGCTGACCTGCGACGTGATGGTGCGCGAGCCCTCATCCACCTCGAAGATGGCAAACCGGTCGGCGCCGCCGAAATGGGATGAGAAACCCCCGTTAATCGTTGGAACGACGATCTTCAGCATTGATGATCTCCCTTTCGCCGACTTGCTGGCCGGCCGTGTGTTTCACCTGACCGTGTGGACAGCCGGCACTGCTGCGGCGCGACCAACCCCGGCCTGGACGCCGTTGCTGTGGGCTCACGTCTGCGTTTGTTCATGCGTTTCTCCCGCGGGCGGATCGCCCCCCGATTCACCGTCGATGGTCCCCTGTGTGCCGCCTTCCCACCGGCCCCGGCAGCGGCAGCCGCGGCCGCGGCGCGGCCCGCCCCAGTGGAGCGGACAGGGCAGCGGCTCGGCCTCACCCTCCACCACGCTCCCGCCGCCGATGCGCAGCGCCTTCCCTTCGACGAGCGCCTGGGCGACTCGCGCCCGCGCCTCGGTGAGGATGCGGCCGAACGTCGCGCGGGAAACGCCCATCTGCTCGGCCGCCGCTTCCTGGTAGAGCCCGTCGAGGTCCGCCAGGCGCAGCGCCTCGAGGCCGTCGAGGTCGAGCCGCACGACGCCGAGGCCGTGCAGCGGCGTTCCTGCCGGCTTGAAGACCCGTGTCTCGCACCCGATGCCGATGCGCCTGGGGTTGGGCGGTCGCGCCATGTTGCAAGCATATGCTCATAATGGCACTCCGTCAAGGGACCCGTAATTGCGGGCTCTCGTGCGGCCGTGCGATAGGGACGACGCAGGGTGGAGCGCTCTAGAACTTGAGCTGCACGCTCCCGTAGAACTCCCGGTCGGGGCCGGGTTGGTAGGAGTTGCCGTCGGGGTCCGGCTCGGTGAAGGCGATGTACGTCTTGCCGCCGAGGTTCCGGCCCGACAGGAGGAACTCGGCCGCCATCCCGGCGAGACGGGTCTTGTACGACACCCGGGCGTTGATCAGCGTGTAGCCGCCGATCCAGGTCGTGTTCGTCGGGTCGATGTAGGCGCGCGACTGCAGGTCGGCGCCGACGCCGATCATGAAGTCCGGCGTGATCCGGTACTCGGCGTCCAGGGCCGCCTGGTGCTGCGGCGAGTTGGGCAGCCAGGTCTCGTAGTAGGTGGCGTCGTTGAAGAGCACCTGGTCGTAGCGGAAGCGGGAGTAGGTGTAGGCCAGCTCCATCGAGAGCCTGGGGCTGGGGAAGAAGCCCAGCGCGGTCTCCACACCGTAGCGGCGGCTCGACCCGGCGTTGTCGTAGAACGTCTCCAGCGGCCTCGACTCGACGCGGTAGCGGCCGAAGTCGTTCGCGGTGAGCAGGCGGAAGACCGCCACGTCGTAGGTGAGCTTGCCCGAGAGCGAGCCGCGCACCCCCACCTCCTCGCCGTGCGAGGTGGCGGGGACGAGGTGTTCGTTGAACCCCCCGAAGCGGTCGGGGTTGTTGGCGAGCTCCTCCGTCGCCGGCGGCAGGAAGCCCTGCGCCCACGAGACGTAGGCGCCGAAATCCGGAACCGGGTTCCACGCCACGCCGAGGCGCCCGGTTGTCTTCGAGAACGACTTCCGTCCCGAGAGGTTGAGCTCTGGCGTGGCGAGGTTGTCGTCGAGCGTGTTGGAGACCGAGTCGTGGCGCACGCCCGCCATCACGCTCCACCCCTGGGCGAGCTCGAGCCGGTCGAGGAGGTAGACGCCGACGCCGCGCTGGTGTACGACCTGGTCCGTGAGGACCGTCGTCCCTTCCACGGCGTCCCCCAGGTTGGGCCGCTGGATCTCGTCGAAGCGCTGGCCGTCGACGTCGGCGCCGATGCTGAGGTCGTTGGTCATGGAACCGATCGTGCTCCTTGCGCGGTACTGGAGGTAGCCGCCGGGGGACTGGTAGTCACGGTGGTCCACCGACGAGGGCACGGACTCGGTCCAACGGGTGTACCGCGTATAGGCCGCAAACGCCAGCTCGGAGCGTGCCGTGAGGGCGAAGGTGCCGGTGGCGCCGACGGTGGCCCGCTTGGTGCGCTGGAACTCGTTGTACGTCAGCGCGTCCGGGTTGGCCTGCCGGGGGTCCTGGTGGACCTCCTCGAGGTTGAGGCCCTCCGCGTTCTGGTTGAAGAAATCGGTGCCCGCCACGATCGCCGTGATGCGGTTGCCCT
>NCBR01000242.1 GCA_002279285.1 Acidobacteria bacterium 37-71-11 | reverse complement strand
GATCCCATGGACACCGTGCGATGGCCATGAGATCCTTCGCCTCCGCTCCGCTCCGGCTCAGGATGACAGCCACTTTCATGGTCCAGGGTGAGCCATGGCACATGTTGATTGCGAGGATGCCGAGCGCAGCGAGGCGGACGACACAATCCCGCGGGCCGCAAGGCGACCTCCCCTTGGACTACACTGCCTCCGCCTCCACCCGGTCGCGTACCCGGCCCGGAGGCCGCGTCCGATGGCCAGCCGATACCGCCTGTCGAAGTCCCGGTTCACCTCCGGGCTCCAGTGCCACAAGCAGCTGTGGTGGAAGGTGCACGAGCCGGACGCGCCCGAGCTGGTCCCCGACCCCGCGCAGCAGGCGATCTTCGACCAGGGCACGCGCGTCGGCGAGGTGGCGCAGACGTACGTGCCGGGCGGGGTCCTCGTGGACGCGCCGCACAACGCCTTCGCCCAGCGCCTCGCGACGACGAAGCGCCTGCTCGAGCAGCGCGTCCCGGCGATCTACGAGGCCTCGTTCGACGCGGGCAACGTCTACGCCGCGGTGGACATCCTCGAGCGCGACGGCGACGGGTGCCGCCTCGTCGAGGTGAAATCCTCCACCAAGCTCAAGCAGGAGCACATCCCCGACGTCGCGGTCCAGCTCCACGTGCTGCGCTCGAGCGGGCTCGACGTCGCGCGCGCCGAGCTGATGCACCTCAACCGCGCGTGCGCCTACCCGGACCTCGAGGACCTCTTCGTCCGCGAGGACGTCACCGCCGCGGCCGAGGCGCTGCAGCCCGAGCTGCCGGAGCTGATCGCCGGCCAGCTGCGCATGCTCGCGGGCGGCCTTCCCGACGTGCCGATCGACGAGCACTGCAGCAAGCCCTACGAGTGCCCGTTCATGGACCGCTGCTGGCGGAACGTTCCGGAGCACCACGTCAGCACCCTGTACCGCGCGCCGCACGGCGGCGCCGCCCTGATCACCCTCGGCTTCGAGACCATCGCGGAGCTGCCCCCCGGCGGACTCAACGCCATCCAGGAACGCCAGCGGCTGGCGGTGCAGACGGGACGCATGATCGTCGAACCCGGTCTCGCAACGGCGCTGCGCGTGTTCGAGGAGCCGCTCGCCTTCCTCGACTTCGAGACCGTCGCCCTCGCCATCCCGGTGTGGGACGGCTGCCACCCGTACGACCAGGTGCCGGTGCAGTTCAGCTGCCACCGCCCGGCGCCGGACGGTACGATCGCCCACCACGAGTGGCTCGCCGACGGCCCCGGCGACCCCCGTCCCGAACTGGCGCGGGCGCTCGTCGCGGCGTGCCGCGGCGCCCGCACCGTCGTGGCGTACAACGCCCACTTCGAGGGCGGGTGCATCAGGATGCTCGCCGACGCCGTGCCCGAGCTGGCGACCGACCTCCTCGCCATCGCCGAACGTCTGGCCGACCCGCTGCCGGTCGTCCGCGCCTACGTCTACCACCCCGACTTCCACGGCAGCTTCAGCCTGAAATCCGTCCTCCCCGCCCTCGTCCACGGCCCCGCTTCAGAGAAGCTCTGTCATTCTGAGGCCCGAAGGGCCGAAGAATCCCCCCGCGCCGCGACGCCACCCGTCGCCACTCTTGCACCCGCTGTCTCTGCCGATGCAGGGGCGGGGCTTGCCCCCGCCCGTGCTGGCATGGCGAGCGCCGCCGACATTGGGACGACCCATCAATCCCGTTCCCACTCCCCCTACGCCGACCTCGAGATCGCAGAAGGCGCCACCGCGGCGATCGAGCTCGATCGCCTGCTGTTCCGCGGCGACGCCATGACCGCCGCCGAGCGTCAGCACTTGCGCGAGGCCCTGCTCCGGTACTGCGCCGTCGACACCATGAGCATGGTCACGCTGCTGGACAGGCTCAGGAAGCTCGCTTGAAAAAGCATATTGGTCGCATCAACGATCACGCACGCCAGGCGACCGGCCCTCCTGCGGGACCACATCCCGCTCAACGGCCGGCCAGCGGCCGGCCGCCACATCCTGATCGGTAACACCCACGTTGTGCGGGTTGATAATTCGGAGGCACGCTCCGAGTTTTCATGTACAATCGCGGCATGATCGACCGTGACGCGCACCGGAGGACAGTCACAGCGCTGCTGCGAGACTTCCCTGTCGTCGCGATCCTGGGCGCACGCCAGGTCGGAAAGTCGACGCTGGCGATGCAGATCATGGCGAGCCACCGGGGCCCCGCCGAGCGGTTCGATCTCGAGGATCCGGCCGACTTGGCGCGCCTCGACGATGCGCGTCTGGCGTTGTCGCCGCTGCGCGGGCTCGTGGTCTTGGACGAGGTGCAGCGGCGCCCCGACCTCTTCCCCGTGCTCAGGGTGCTCGCCGATCGGCGGCCGCGACCGGCTCGGTTTCTCGTGCTGGGCAGCGCGTCTCCCGAGTTGTTGCGGCAGAGCTCGGAGACCTTGGCGGGTCGGATCGCATTTCACGCCCTCGACGGATTCTGCCTCTCCGAGACGGGCGCTGACACCATGGACCAACTGTGGCTGCGCGGCGGCTTCCCCGGGTCGTTCCTGGCGAGTTCGGGGGCGTTGAGCTTCGCGTGGCGGCGCAACTTCATCCGCACCTTCGTCGAGCGGGACCTCGCGCTACTCGGCGTCAGGGTCCCGGCGACGACGATGTCGCGGTTCTGGGCGATGCTCGCCCACTACCACGGGCAGATCTTCAACGCCTCCGAGTTCGGGCGCGCCTTCGGAGTGACCGACAAGACGGTCCGTCACTACCTTGACGTTCTGTCCGGCGCCCTGGTCGTCCGGCAACTTCTCCCGTTCCACGCCAACATCGCCAAGCGGCAGGTCAAGGCCCCGAAGATCTACATCCGCGACAGCGGGCTGCTGCATGGCTTGCTGGACCTCCGGGAGCGGCGGGATCTCGACCGCCACCCCAAGGTCGGCGCCTCCTGGGAGGGCTTTCTGCTGCAACAAGTCATCCAGCAGCTGGGTGCCGCGGACGACGAGTGCTACTTCTGGGCCACTCACTCGGGCGCCGAGCTCGACCTCCTGTGGATTCGTGGGCGGCGCCGCTGGGGGTTCGAGTTCAAGCGGACCTCGGCGCCCGCCATGACACAGTCGTTGAAGGCGGCGATCGAGTCGCTCAAGCTCGAGCGAGCGTTCGTGATCCACGCCGGCGACCGCACCTTCCCGCTCCACCCCCGCGTCACCGCGGTGGCGGCCGCACGCCTGCTGACCGACCTCACCCGCCTCTAGGCTCCAGCGCCGTCGAGGCCATGAGCGTGGTCAGGCGGCTGGAAGGGAGGCGTAGCCGACCGAAGGATCCCATGGACACCGTGCGATGGCCATGGGATCCTTCGCCTCCGCTCCGCTCCGGCTCAGGATGACAGCCACTTTCATGGCCCGGGGTGAGCCCACGGCTGATGAAGATTGCGAGGAGCCTGGTGGAGCCCGGGGGAAAGTCTGCCGCGAGCGGCCACCCCACGCCGGAGCTTCCGCCGAGCAGGCGACCATGACGTGCGTCGGGGTGGCGGTGGGGAAGCAACCCTGCTCAAACCCGCGGTCATTGCGAGGAGGCCGAGCGTAGCGAGGACGACGAAGCAATCTCGTCCCCAACCGTGGGGCCCTCCGTCCTCCTCATCCCGCTTTGAGCATCGCGCCGGTCGAAACCGCCCAGGCCCGGTCATCTATGATGGCAACGGAACGATATCCGTATGGGAAAGACCAAATCGAAGGCTCCGCTCAAACGCTCGGCGCTGCGTCGCATCGCGGCCGCGCTGCGCATCGCGGCCGCGCTGGGGCCGGGCGTCATCACGGGCGCCGCCGACGACGATCCCTCGGGGATTGCGACCTATTCCATCACCGGCGCGCAGTTCGGCACGAAGTTCCTCTGGACCGCCCCGGTGCTCTGGCCGTTGATGGCGGCCGTGCAACAGATGTGCGCGAGGATCGGGTTGGTCACCGGCCAGGGGCTGGCTGGAGCGCTGCGGCAGAAGTACCCGCGGTGGCTGCTCGCGACCGCCGCCGGCGCGCTGTTCGTCGCCAACACCATCAACGTCGGCGCCGACCTGGGCGGAATGGCGGATGCGATCCACCTGCTCACCGGCGTGCCGACGGTCGTCTGGGTGCTCGTGTGCGGCATCGGGATCACGTTCGCGACGATCCGGCTGCGATATCCGGTCATCGCCAACACGCTCAAGTGGCTGGCGCTGATCCTCGCGGTCTACGTGGTCGCAGCCATCGACGTCCATCCCGACTGGGGGGCCGTGTTGCGGGCGACCGTCGTGCCCAACCTGCCGCACGGCCGCGAGGCGTGGGCGACGCTCGTCGCGATCCTCGGGACCACGATCAGCCCCTACCTCTTCTTCTGGCAGGCGTCGCAGGAAGTCGAGGAAGAGAAGGCAGCCGGCCAGCTCACCCTCAGGGCGAGACGGGGAGCGACGAAGACACAGATCGGCGACCGGCAGATCGACATTGGACTCGGCACGCTGTTTTCGAACATCGCGATGTTCTTCATCATCGTGACGACGGCGAGCACGCTGCACGCGCACGGCCAGACCCACCTCGCGACCTCGGCCGACGTGGCGGCCGCGCTGGTTCCGCTGGCGGGCCGTTTCGCGATGCTGCTCTATACGATCGGGATCGTGGGGACCGGACTGCTCGCCATCCCGACGCTCGCCGGTTCCGCCGCGTACGCGTTCGCCGAGACGTTCAACTGGCGGCAGGGGATCGACGAGAAGTTCACCAGGGCGCGCGCCTTCTACGCCGTCATCGCGGTTTCGATCGCGATCGGCGTCGCGATCGATTTCTCTGGGATCAGCGCGGTGAAGGCGCTCTACTGGACGGCGGTGATCAACGGCCTCCTGGCGCCGTTCCTGCTGATCGGCATCCTCCACGCCGCGTCGGATCGCAAGCTGATGCGCGGCCAGCCGAGTTCGTGGTTGGGGCGCGTGGTCGTTGGCCTCACGACGCTGGCGATGTTCGCGGCGGGCATCGCGATGTTCGTCGTCTAGCGTGTCGCGCCGGCCCCACACAAGCAAGACACGGCCCCGTCTCGATGTGGGGCGCGACCGCCGGGCGCGCTGTCGTTGTCGTTGTAGCGGCGTTTGCTTGCAAACGCCGGCTTTCCTAGGCCGCGGCTCGTCGGCCGATGCGAGCATCGGCCGCTACAGAGGCCGATTCGAGGTGCGACCGCCGGGCGGGCGAGGGCGCCCGCCCCACCGTTGCGAAGCAACCCGTCGTCTCCGTGTGGGGCGCGACCGCCGGGCGCGCTGTCGTTCAAGTGGGAGGGCAAGAAGAAGCTCGCGCGGCGCGCGAGCCCCACACAAACAAGACACCAACTTGGTTCAATGTTGGGCGCGACCGCCGGGCGCGCTGCCGAACGATGGCCGGAGTTGCCGGCCCGTCACCGCGAAGGGATGCCGCCGACTCCGGACCAGGGTACGACCGTGCAGGCGCTGCGGCGTTGCTCCGCATCGCCGGCGTAGACGAGGAAGCTCCTCACCTTTGGCCCGTGCTCGCGCCCGAACAGGTCCTCCGCCCGCCCAAGCCCGGTGAAGAAGTCCTCCGCGACGGTCTGCCCCGACTTGACCTCGACCGCGACGGGCCCGCGAGCCGTCTCGACGAGCAGGTCGACCTCCAGCCCCTTGCGGTCCCGGAGGAACGACAGCCCCGGAGACAACCCTTGATTCAGTCGCGCCTTGAGCACTTCGGTCACGACCCAGTTCTCGAAGAGCGAGCCGCGCAGCGGGTGCGTCTCCAGCTGCCGGGCGGTCTGGATGCCGAGCAGCGCGCAGACCAGGCCGGTGTCGTAAAAGTAGATCTTCGGCGTCTTGACCAGGCGCTTGCGCAGGTTGCTGTGCCAGGGAGGGAGCCGGAAGGCGATGAAGGTCGCCTCGAGGACCGAGAGCCACGCGCGGGCCGTGTTGTGCGTGACGCCGCTATCGGCACCGAGTTGGGAGAGGTTGAGCAACTGGCCCACCCGCCCGGCGGCCAGCCGCAGGAACGTCTGGAACGCGAGCAGGTCCGTGACGTTGAGCAACTGCCGCACGTCGCGCTCCACGTACGTCGCGATGTAGCTCGAATACCAGTCGCCTGGCGGGATGCGGCGGTCGTAGATGGCCGGGTACCCGCCCTTCCACGTCGCTTCGAACGGGTTCCGCGGCGGGTGGGGAAAGCCGCGAAGCTCGCCCAGCGTGAACGGGAGGAGGTTGACGACCGCGGCCCTCCCGGCAAGCGTCTGCGACACCGACTGCAGGAGGTTGACGTTGGCCGAGCCGGTCAGCACGAAGCGGCCCGGCCTGGGGTCGCGGTCCACCTCCACCTGCAGGTACGAGAGGAGTTCCGGCACGCGCTGGACCTCGTCCAGCACGGCTCCATTCGCCAGCGGCTCCAGGAACCCCCTCGGGTCGGCGGATGCGAACG
>NCBR01000068.1 GCA_002279285.1 Acidobacteria bacterium 37-71-11 | reverse complement strand
CACGCCATTGGCCGAGGGCCTGCCTGCAACACCAGTTCTCATTGGCGGGTTCTGACTACAGGTCGCTCCCGTTCGGTACCCTGCAGACCATCGAACTGCCCAGGGCGACCAGTGGTGTCGGCTGCAGCGCCTCGTGAGATGAGACTGCGCGCGGCAACCCCCAAAGGCATTCCGTCAGCCGCGGTCGACCAGGTGGCCATCGTTACGTGTCCCTGCATTTCTACACTTCATCGGCTTTGGCATTAGTCTGCCTCTTCGTAGGTATCTTTCCACTGGTTTTCAGCAGGATTAAACGATTGTTGCAGTTTGTAGTGGTAGTTTGTCCCACCATCGAGAGAAGAGTACTCTACAGATATTTCCCTGGACAAGCGTGCTCTTTCATCATCTGAGCGATGCATTATTTGTTCAAACTGATCCTTGCCAATTGAAAAGCTCCACTCTGAGCGTTCATCCTGGAATCGGACAATATTGTGATCAGCGTGAACGAGTAACTGCTGCGCGCCAAGGCTTATTCTTACCTCCGTCCGCACTATCTTTGCAGGAGCATTCTTGACGCGATACGCTACCCTGAACGGAATGGGGATTATGGTCTTCTTATCGGCATCAATCACTCCATAATTGCTGGCCCATACATAAGGTCGATGAGATGCAATGAAGGACCTTCTTGTCAAATAGACCGAATACAGTGAGACGACCAATGCAATTACCGCAATCACTACCGGCATAAAATCCAAGAAATGTTTTGTTGTTGGCCAGTTGTCAACTATCACGTGCATGGTATCTATCTCTCCTCCCTATT
The DNA here is from genome assembly GCA_002279285.1 of Acidobacteria bacterium 37-71-11. Classification (GTDB taxonomy): domain Bacteria; phylum Acidobacteriota; class Thermoanaerobaculia; order Thermoanaerobaculales; family Thermoanaerobaculaceae; genus RBG-13-68-16. The sequence goes on along the minus strand of NCBR01000068.1, from coordinate 9,841 downwards.
GCTTCGCATACCGCACATTCCACTTCCTAACGGGAATGGGGAAGCACTGCGGAAGTTGTCGGGGCTGAGCTGGGCACGCCGCTGGGCATAAGATGCTTGGTGAAACGCTGCACGAGAGGTCGCCCAGGCGCTTGGGTCAGGCTCCATCGTTTGGGCTGGCGCCACGTCTTCCTCCAGCGTGATCTGGGCTGGAGTATAGACCCAACGACGCTAGCGAATCGCCTGAAGGCGTGGTGCGCTGCTCACGCCCTGGCGGGCCGCCTTGGCCGTGGCGGGGCGGGGGCACGCTGTGAGCGTTTGGCCGTGCTCTCCGCGACATGGGGCGGTGGGTTGCTGACCAGCGGGTAGCGCTCGGGGTGCTCGATCGAATCCACGGCAAGATCGACGTCCAGTTGCGGCCAGTGGAGGTGGCCCGGGTGCGGCATCGCCACGTCGACGAGCCGCCCGATGGCCGCCTCGCGAAACCAGGGGAAGAGGTCGAACGAGACGAACAGCTCACACTCCGCCACCAGCAGCCAGAACCCCTGGCGCGAAACATTAGTGACCTCAGGCGCCGAAGTGCGCCTTCCAGGCCGTGCGGATGTCATGCTCGTGCTGTGACCGCGGGTCACTTCAGAAGCTCCCGGATGCGATCGTAGACCTCGCGGCGGTGGCCGACCGTGATGACGAGGATCTGGATCTTCTGGGCCTCGATGCGGTAGAGGATGCGCCAGTCGCCGGTGCGCCATGAGTAGAGACCCTTGAGCGTGAGCTGGAGGGACTTGCCGCGGTGCGGGTCTTCGCGCAGGGCGTCGATCGCGGCTCGTACCCTCGCCTTGACCTGCGGATCGAGCTTTCTGATCGCCTTTGCGGCCGTTTCGGTGTAGCTGACGGTCCAGCTCACCCCCAGGCCTCCTCGCCGCCGACGACGCGGCCGCGCTCAGCGTCGCGCAGGCCCCTGCGGACCGACGCCATGAGCTTGTCGTCGCCGAGGATGTCCAGGGTCTCGAGCAAGCCCTCGTACTCCTCGACCGAGAGCAGCACGCCGGCCGGCCGGCCGGACCTGGTGATCGTCACGCCCTCGCCGAGCTTCTCGACCTCGGCGAGCAGGCGCGCGAGGTGCGTCTTCGCTTCCGACAACGGTACGGTCGTCATCACACCCCTCCGACCACAATATAGACCAATTCTCGGACCAGATACAGAACAGGTCTGGCCGGCGGTCGGTGGTCCGAGCCGACCGCGCCGGCCGCAGGCCGCGCCCCCCTGGGCGCCTCCCTCGAAGTCGAGAAGCCCCACGACAGGCAGGCGCTCGCAGCTTGGGGCGTGCAGCCGCGCCGCCGCCGTTGGGCCTATCGCAAGGCGCGCGAACCCCGCCGCGCCGGAGTGTAGCCGGAGGCTACATGAGGACGCGAGCGGGGCGAGCGCAACGCAGCGAGAGGTCCGACGCCGGCGGCGCCCCTAGAGGGAAGCGAGCGTTGCCAGGCAGGCGGGGCAATACTCGGGGCGCTTCAGGTCCACTCCTTCGGGCCACAGCGACCGGTGCATCGCGCAGTCCGGCACCACGCAGTGGACGAGCCCCATGCCGTGGCCGAGCTCGTGGACCACCTCGGTGGTGATGCGCCGCGTGAATCGCGCCTGGGCCTCGGCGGTTTCCTCCTCGGCACGGAGGCGGAACCAGGAGACGATCCCGCGCCGGCCGCCGAGGTGGGAGATGCCGAAGACGTAGGTGAGGGCGGGCATGAACAGGTCCACGCCGGTGAGACCGAGGGCGGACCAGCCGGGCTCGGGATCGGGGATCCGCTCGATCAAGCAGGAGGCGTCAACCTGGGCGCGGGTTCGGTCGTAGCAGTTCTCGAGCGCGACGGGTAGGCGGCCGATCTCGCCGCCGGCGAACGACCTCGGCAAGCCGGCAAGCACGGCCTCGGCCAGCTTGGGCGGAACCTCGCCCAGCCCGAGCAGCCGCACGTTCACGGCCGCTCGATGCCGAACTTTTTCATCTTGTTGTAGAGGGTGACACGGTCGATGTCGAGCTCGCGCGCCGCCTGGGCGACGTTGTGCGAGCACGCGGCGAGGACCTGGCGGATGTGGGCCTCCTCGATGGTGGCCAGCGAGTGATCGCTGGAGCCTGGAGGCGCCACGAACGGGAAGTGGCCCGCCTCGATCTTCTCGCCGTGGCAGAGCACGACGGCGCGCTCGATCGCGTTGGCGAGCTCGCGGACGTTGCCGGGCCACGGGTAGCCCACGAGCGCCGCCATCGCGTCTGGCGAGAAGCCGGAGATCCGGCGGTTCATCTGCGTCGAGAACTTGGTGAGGAAGTGCTCGGCGAGCGCCGAAATGTCGCCCGGGCGCTCGCGCAGCGGCGGCAGCGGGATCTGAAACACGTTGATGCGGAAGTAGAAGTCGTCGCGGAAGCGGCCGCTCGCCACCTCGGCCTCGAGGTCGCGATGGGTGGCGGTGACGAGCCTGAAGTCCACCTTGATCGTCTCGTTGCCTCCGACCCTCTTGAACTCGTGCTCCTGCAGGACGCGCAAGAGGTCGACCTGGACCCGCGCCGGCACGTCGCCGATCTCGTCGAGGAACAGCGTGCCCTCGTTGGCCATCTCGACCTTGCCGCGGTGCCGCCCTACCGCACCGGTGAACGCACCGCGCTCGTGGCCGAACAGCTCGCTCTCGAGCAGGCCCTCGGCCAGTGCGCCGCAGTTCTCCACCACGAACGGACCGAACCGCCGGTTGCTCCTGGCGTGGATCAGGCGCGCCACCAGCTCCTTGCCGGTGCCGGACTCGCCGGTGATCAGCACGCTGGTGTCGGTCGGGGCCACCTGCTCGACGAGTTCGATCACCTTCGTCATTGCAGGCGAGCCGCCGGTGATCAGCGCCGGCGACGCGCTGGCGATGCGCTCGCGCAGGGCCCGGTTCTCGGCGAGCAGCGCGTAGCGTTCGGCGGCCTTGCGCACCAGGCGCGAGACGGCCTCGGGGTCGAACGGCTTGACGATGTAGTCGTACGCCCCTTCTTTGAGCGCCTGCACCGCGGTCTCGACGGAGGCGTAGGCAGTCATGATGATGATCGTGGCGTCGGGCGCCAACTCGTGGACCTTGCGCTGCAGCTCGAGGCCGTCCATGCCGGGCATCTTGATGTCGACGAGCAGGATGTGGGTGCCGTCGCGGGCGATGGCGGCGAGCGCGTCGCGCCCGCTGGCGGCGACGCCGACTTCGTAGCCCTCCTCGCGGAACCAGGCCGCGAGCGAGTTGCGGATGTGCTGTTCGTCGTCCACCACCAGGATCCGCACCGGCATCGTCATCATGTGCCTGCCTCCCCGCCGGGCGCGGGCGCCGAGGGCAGGTCGAGGGTGAACCGGGTCCCCTGCCCGGGGATGCTCGCGACGTCGATCGTGCCATTGTGTCGCTGCACGATCCCGTAGACAACCGCGAGCCCGAGGCCGAGCCCTCGCCCCTCGCCCTCGCCCTTGGTCGTGAAGAACGGCTCGAAGATGTGCTTGCGCACGTCATCGTCCATACCGAGGCCGGTGTCCTCGACCACGATCCGGACCCCGCCCGCCTCGGCGGCGGCCGTCCGCACCGTCAACCGGCCGCCGTGCGGCATCGCCTCCACCGCGTTGATGCAGAGCGCGAGCACGGCCTGCTCGATCTGGGCGGGGTCGCACAGGATGTGCGGCAGGTCGGCGGCGAGAGCCAGGTCTGCCGTCGCCTGAGCGAGGTCCATCTTGTGCTTGATGAGGAAGAGCGCGCGGGTGATGACCTGGTTGACGTCGGTCGGCTCCATGTGCGAGCCGGTGCGCCGGGCGAATAGGAGCAGGTTGGAGACGATCTCGCCGCAGCGGGTGGACTCGCTGGCGATCGCTTCGAGGATCTGGAGGTTGTCCTTCGTCTCTTCGCCCTGACCGGGGCGGGCCGCCCAGCGGCGCATCAGGACCTTCGAGTACGTCACCACGCTGGCGAGCGGGTTGTTGATCTCGTGCGCGACGACGGCGGCGAGCTTGCCGAGCGAGGCCATGCGCTCGACCCGCACCATCTGTTCCTGCGCCTGGCGCAGTTCGGCGGTCTTTTCCTCGACGCGACGCTCGAGCGTTTGCGCCCACCCCACGAGCTCCGCGTTGGCGCGCTGCAGCGCCTGCGCCATCTTGTTGACCGATCCTCCGAGGTAGGCGAACTCGGAGATCTCGCCGTCCTCGTAGCGCGCCGAGTAGTCGCCGGTCCCGAGCGCGGCCAGGGTGGTGGTCAGGGCCGTGATCGGGCGATGCACCGAGTTCCTCACGACGAAGAGCACGACGCCCACCACCAGCAGCAGGACCCCGCCGGTGGCGCCGAGCATCAGGAGCGTGGTCTGCCGCCGCGCGCGCTCCAGTTGGGTGACGAACAGCGTGACGTCGAGAACGCCCAGGAGGCGCTTGCTTGCGGGGTGGGCGTGGCAACTCGCGTTCGAGCACGCCGGCTCGTTGTCGATCGGGAGGATCACGCCGATCGCCGACTTGCCGCCGACCGTGAACGAGCGCGTGCGGTCGCCCGGCGGCAGCTTGGCGATCGGCCGGTCGGCCTGGTGGCACTTGAAGCACGCCTCGGATCGCATATCGACCTTCGTCCCCAGCTCCCGGGGTTCCGAGGAGAAGACGATAATCCCCTCCTTGTTGAAGATGCGCAGGCGGACGTCGGGGTCGTGCTCGGTGATGTTGCGCACCGAAGCGTGCAGCCCCTTGCGGTCGTTGTTGAGCATCGCGGTGTGGAGGGCGCCGTACAGCGTCTCCGACATCGCCAGGGCGTTGATCCGCGCCGCCTCGCGCGCACAGCGCTCCTGCAGGCTGACCTGCACCACGGCAGTGAGGGCCAGCAGGAGCGCCAACGCGACGATCAAGGTACCGGTGAGGCGGAACGTCAGCGAGCTGGAGCGCCAACCCCACATGGCTGCATGTCCCCCGTTCACGACGGGCCCACGGTACCTTACAGGTTCAGGTGTGGTCAAAGGCGGTGACTGCGCCGGGCAACGGCGAAACGGCCTTCACCTCGGCTGCGCCGGCGTGCTGGCCGACCCTCTGCTCTTCCTCCGCCATTGCGCCTTCCGGGAAGATCGGGAGGTAGCGGCACGCGAGCAGGAAGATCCAGATGCCGACCGCAACGAGGCCGGCCGACACCAGGAACTCCATCACGGACGGCAGGTACGTACGTCCCGTCGCCGCTTCGACCGCGGTCACCGAGATGTTCAGACGGTGGAAGATGAAGCCGAGCACGACCATGCCCTGGGCGACCGCCAGGCGTTTGGGCGACTCCCGGAACCGCGGGATGGCGAGCAGGACCATCGGGACGACGACCCCGAGCGCGATCTCCGCCAGGAACATCGCGGAGACCGAGTTGAGGGGGAAGAGCGTGGCGAGGGCGTGGCGAGCGATCAGATCGCGCATCCGCAGCGCGAAGTAGATGGCGAGCACGACGACTGAAACCCGCGACAGGCGCGAGAGCAGATGGGTCTCGATCGGCTTGCCGAACGCGCGGCGCGAGAACCACGACTCGACGACGGTCATCCCGATGCCGGCGGCGAGCGCCGAGACGAAGAAGAGGACCGGGAGCACCGGCGTGTACCAGAGCGGGTGCACCTTCTCCGGCAGGATCAGGAACAGAGAGCCGAGGGAGGACTGGTGGAGCGTCGAAAGGATCACGCCCAGGATCACGAGGACCGGGGTGATGGGCTTGAGGAGCCGTAAAAGCCAGTCGAGCTTGAAGCGCTCGAGCACGACCGGTGCGAACTCGAGCGACAGCACGCTTGTGTACAGCATCACGCACCAGCCGACTTCGAACATCACGGAGTGCGGATTCCACATGATGATCGGGTGCCAGATGTTCCAGGGCTTGCCGAGATCGAACACCAGGCCGCAGACGACCAGGATGTAGCCGAGGAACGCGGTGAGCACCGTCGGCCGCAAGATCGGTTTGAACTCTTTCAAGTGCAGGATGTGGACGGTCGCGGTGACCGCGAAGCCGCCGGCCGCAAGGCCCACGCCGCAGAGGACGTCGAAGCCGATCCACAGCCCCCACGGGAACGTGTCGGACAGGTTGGTCACGGCGCCGAGTCCTTTGGTGAAGCGAAGAAAGGCGACGGCGCCGAGGACGGCGATCATCACGACCGAGGTCACCGTCCAGAACCCCAATTGCGGCGAGGCGAAGCGATGCTTAAACATGGTGCTCTCCCTTTTCGGCGTGCTCGGCGCGGGCGACATCCTCCTTGCGCTTGGTGAGCCAGAACAGCCCGCCGAGGAAGACGCCGCCGAACAGCACGACGTCCGGAATGTGCTTGAGCGCGTTCCAGGTGAGGTCGGGCAGCGGGCCGCTGGTCTCCACCCGCGGCAACCCGAGGGCCTTGGACTCCCGGGGGCCGATGTAGAGCACGTCGGTCCCCCCCGCCTCGGTGACGCCGTAAACGCGCTGGAAGTAAGTCTTGGGGTCGGAGGCGACGCGCCGGCGCGCTTCCGCGAGCAGTTCCTCGCGGTCGCCGGTGATGGTCGCGCCGGTGGGACACGCCTCGGCGCACGCCGGCCCGGCCGCGCCGCGGTGGGCGCACATCTGACACTTGCGCACCCGCGGCGCCGCCGAGTACCACTCGTAGGTCGGGACGCCGAACGGGCAGGCCATCATGCAGTAGCGGCAGCCCATGCACTTGTCGGGGTCGTAGGTGACGGGACCTTCGGCCGTCTTGCGGAGAGCCCCGACGGGGCAGACCGAGGCGCAACTCGGGTTCTCGCAGTGCATGCACAGGCGGCGGACGTAGGTGTCGCTGCCGCGGTCCATCAAGAAGGTATAGGTCTGCTGGTCGAACCCCTTCGCATCGTGGGCGGGTTGCTGGTTGGACTTCTGGCAGGCCTCGACGCAGGAGCCGCACCCGATGCACTTCGTCACGTCGACCAGGATTCCGCGGTGAGCCATGGCCTAGGCCTCCTCCCCGAACGGGGTGAGGAACTGCTTCTGGAAGGCATCCCAGCGCGCCGCGTCGAGGGCCGCCAGCGCGCCCTTGCGCGGCACGCCCCCGTCGGCGAGCAGCGGTACCGTCGCGAGCGTGCCGGCCGGCGTCAGGAAGTCGGCGAGGCGCTGCATCTCCTGGCGCAGGAACGCGGTGGCGGCGCTGCCGATGCGCAACGGCTTGATCGCCTCGTTGTGGTCGCGGGTCCACAGCCCCACGAGCCACCCCACGCCGTACGGATCGCGGGTCACGGTCCACGGTTGTTCGAGGGTGCGGCTGTTGACCGCCACAACCTCGCCGGGGGCCGGCGACGCGATCACGAGGGAGCGGCCCTTGACCTGGAGCCGCAGGAGCGGGTCGCCGCGCTTGACCTGGGCGCCCCGCGGCGGCACCTCGACGGCCTCGACCTCGCCGAGCGCCTCGGCAAGGAAGTCGTCGATGCCGACCCTCAAGGTGCCGTCGGCCGTGATGCGCACCCAGCTATGCTGGGGGTCGAGGAAGATCCCCTGCGGCGGCCTCGGTTCGAGCATCGGAGCGAGCGGCAGCAGCGCCGGCGCCGCTGCGTGGCGACGGCGGAACGCCATGACGATGGCATCAACACCGACGAAGGCCAGAATCGTGAGAATCACCAGAATCGCGGTCATCGTTGCCTCCCGCGAGAGCTCCTGCGCGGCCCCCGCTTGTTCCGTTGTGGAGCAAGCTCCCTGCCAAACTTTGACGTTTGCAGTATCATACTCAAAATAAATAGCTTAAGATGCGCACGTTATAGCTTGGCCAGCGTGTCTGTAGAGGAATTCAACGAATCGTCGCTCCGCGCCGGTCGGCCGGGCTGCTGCCGGCGCGCGGCTTCTCGTTACCGGCGCACTGTTTACCTGGCCTTTCGGGCAATGATGAAATTCTCAACACCCCCACAGGGGCTGCCGACGGGGACAAGTGGCACCGCCAAGCCGGGACATCGTGACGCCCCCGTCTTGGCCTGGAAGTGAGAAGCTGAAGCCTGGATTATTCGTGGGGGTTCGTCGCGAGAACGCGGAGGTGGCTGGCATGGTGGGCGCACGTAGGGGTGAGGAGCCGAGACGTATCCCCTGCGATACGTCGCAGGCTCCGAACCCCGAGTACGCCCGCCAGGCCGGCCAGATCCACGTTCGCAGCAGAACCCTCATGAATAGTCCAGGCTAAAATCCGCTGATGCGCATCGTGCTCACCCGGCTGTCGGCGCTCGGCGACATCGTCCATACCTGGCCGCTCGCCGCCGCGCTCGTGGCCGGACGCGAGACGGTCGAACTCGCCTGGGTGGTGGAGGAGCGGTTCCTCCCGCTGGTGGCCTCCCACCCGGCGGTGACGCGGGCGGTCCCGGTGGCGACCCGGCGCTGGCGCCGGCACCCTGGGGCTGCGGCGACCCGGCGCGAGGTCGTCGCCGCGCGGGCGGCCCTGCGGAAGTTCTCGCCCGACCTCGCCCTCGACCCGCAGGGGCTGGTCAAGTCGGCGCTGTGGGCGGCGCTGGCTGGAGCGCCCGACCGGGTCGGGCTCGAGCGCGCATACCGGCGCGAGCTGCTGGCGGGGGTGTGCTACACCCGCACGCTCGCGCCGCCCCCGGAGGCGCGCCACGTCGTTGACATCAACCTTTCGCTGTTGGCGGCGGTCGGCCGCCCGGCGCCGTTCGGCGCGGTGCCCGATGGCCGCTTCCTGCTCGCCACGGCGGCGGCTCACAGGCGCGACTCGGCCGCGAAAGTGGCGCTTCTGCCTGCGACCGGCGGCGTCGGGAAGGCGTGGCCGGCCGAGAGCTTCGCGGAACTCGCCAGGAGGGCGGTATCGGCCGGCATGGCGCCGGTGGTGGTGTGGGGCCCGGGCGAGAGGGTGCTCGCGGAGGGGATCGCATTCGCCGGGGGGCAGGGTGTGGCGCTGGCGCCGGCGACCTCGATCCCGGAACTCGCTGTCCTGCTGTCGGGGTGTGCGGCGGTCGTGGGCGGTGACACGGGGCCGGTCCACCTCGCGGCGTCGCTCGGCGTGCCGACCGTGGCGGTGTTCGTCGCAACCGACCCTGCGCGCAACGGACCGCGCGGCGAGCGGGTGCGGGTGCTTGCCGCCGCCGGCGCTGCCGCGGGACGGGGCAGTGCGCGCGCCGAAGGCGCCGGGGAGGTCGGCGTGGCGACGGTGTTCGAGGCGCTGATGGAGTCCGCCGTCGCGACGGGGTAGCGGCGCCGCCCGGCGCCTGCGCTCGGGCGCGGTGTGACCGGGCCGCGTCGTTGCGCTGGAGTGCGTCACGGCGGGGTGGTAGAATTCGCCAGCGGACCGAAAGTTTACGGAAGGGAGTCGCATGGCCCTTAAGCTTGGCGAACTGCTTCTCAAGGCCCAGCTCATCAATCAGCAGCAGCTCACCAAGGCGCTCGACGAGCAGAAGAGCACCGGCGGCAAGCTGGGAGAGATTCTGCAGCGGCTCGGCTACGTCACCGAGGACGACATCATCGAGTGCCTATCGCACCAGTTCGGCGTGCCCTCGATCAATCTGCGCCACTTCGAGATCGATCCCAACGTCGCGAAGATCATCCCCGTCGATCTCGCGCGCAAGTACAACGTTATCCCGGTGAACAAGACTGGCGCCACCCTCACCTTGGCGATGACCGACCCCACCAACATCTTCGCCATGGATGAGATCACCTTCATGACGGGGTATCGGGTCGAGCCGGTGGTCGCGTCCGAGGAGGCGATCAGGGAGCGCATCGACCGGAACTTCGGATCCTCCCGCGAGCTGGAGCTCAAAAAGGTCATGGAGGACCTGACGACGGTCGACGAGGCCGCCCTCGAGCTGATGGAGGAGGAGGAAGAACTCGACGTCGCCAAGCTCGCCGAGGAGTCCCAGGAAGCCCCGGTTGTCCGTCTTGTGAACATCATGCTCACCGA
>NCBR01000241.1 GCA_002279285.1 Acidobacteria bacterium 37-71-11 | reverse complement strand
GCCGCCAGGGCGTCGTCGCACACCTGGTACCCGAGGCCGCGCGAGCCGGAGTGGAGGAGCACCGTGAGGTTCCCTTCCACGATACCGAACGCCGCGGCGACGGTCGGGTCGAGGATCTCGTCCACGACCTGCAGCTCGGCGAAGTGGTTCCCCGATCCGAGGGTGCCGAGCTGCGGCGCCCCGCGCTCCCGCGCCCGGCGCGAGACCGCCTTCGGGTCGGCCCCGGTTAGGGAGCCCCCGGCTTCGGTGGCCTCGAGGTCCTCGGGCGCGCCGTAGCCGTGGCGGACCGCCCACGCCGCGCCGTCGCGGAGCACCTCGTCGAGATCGCGGTCCGAAAGGGTCGCGATCGCTCCCTGGCTGCCGAGCCCAGCCGGCACGTCGCGTTGCATACACTGGAGGAGCGGGCGCAGGCGACCGCCGAGGTCTGCCGCAGGGATGTTCGTACGCATGAGGCGGACGCCGCAGTTGATGTCGTAGCCCACGCCGCCCGGCGAGACGACGCCCTCCTCGGCGTCGAACGCCGCCACGCCCCCGATCGGGAAGCCGTAGCCCTCGTGCAGGTCGGGCATGGCAAGCGAGGCGCCGACGATGCCGGGAAGGTGCGCCACGTTGCACGCCTGGACCAGCGACTGGTCGGAACGGGCGGCGGCGAGCAGCTTCTCGCTGGCGTAGATCCGGGCCGGCACCCGCATCCCGCCCGACGGCGCGATCTCCCAAACGCCGGGGCGCACGCTCTCGATTGCGCGGTCCACGCACCCACTATAGGCCGGAGCGATGCAGCCGGCAGGCGCCGGTCTGGATCAGGCGCCGCGCGGGCTCCCGCCGTTGCCGCTGGCGCCGGCGAAGAACGAGGGCGCCGCTTCGCCGCGCCACCACGACTCTACCATGTCCGCCCACCGCCCCCGGGCCTCGAGCACGAGCCGGACCAGGTCGCGCACCGCGCCCCGCCCGCCCGGGGCCGCCGCCACGTAGTGACACCGCCGCTTCACCTCGCCCGCGGCATCGGCGGGACACGCCGCCAGACCGACCGTAGCGAGCGCCGGCAGGTCGGGGATGTCGTCGCCCATGAACGCGACCCCGGCGAGCGATATCCCGAGGCGCGCGGCGAGGTCCGCGATGTCGCCGCGCTTGTCGCGGCTGCCCTGGACGGCGAAGTGAGGCGGCACCCCGAGTTCGGCCAGGCGGGCGGTCACGGCGGCGCTCACCCTGCCGGTCAGGACCGCGACCTTGATCCCCTCGCTTTCGGCGAGTCTGACCGCGAAGCCGTCGCGGGCGGAGAACGCCTTGAACTCCTCGCCGCGGGGACCGTAGATGAGGCTGGCGTCGGTGAGCACGCCGTCCACGTCCAGCACCAGCGCCTCGACCGACCGGGCGCGCTGCAGCAGTTCCGGTTGGGGTAACGGCACGACCCACCTCCGCTTGCCATGCTAACCGCGCCGCAGGCCCGAGAGAAGGGGCGGGCTGGGGAAGGATGGGGGCGAGGCGGCACGGAGCTGTGGCCACCGTGCGGACCGCGTAGAATCAGACGATGCCGCCGATCATCGAGGTGGAGGGCCTTGTCGTCGCTTTCCCCAAGCCGGGCGGCGGCATGCGCGCCGTCCTCGACGGCGTGACGCTCGCGGTCGAGGCCGGCGAGGCGATGGGGCTCGTCGGCGAGTCGGGGTGCGGCAAGAGCCTGACCGCGCTCGCGACCGTGCGGCTGCTGCCGCAAACGGCGCGGGTCGTCGGGGGATCGGTGCGGCTCGGGGGAGAGGACGTCCTGGGCGCGGAGGAGAAGCGCCTTTGCGAGCTGCGGGGCGGCGTGGTGGGGTTCGTCTTTCAGGAGCCCTCGCGGGCGCTCAACCCGGTCCGCTCCGTCGGCTCGCAGGTGACCGAGGCGGCGAGACTCCACCTGGGCGTGCGCGGCGCCGCCGCCACCGCGCTCGCCGGCCGCCTGTTGGCGGAAGTCGGCCTCGACGAGCCCGACCGCGTGGCGCACGCCTATCCGCACCAGCTCTCGGGCGGCGAGCGGCAACGCGTGCTCCTGGCGTCGGCTCTGGCCGCCGGTCCGCGGGTGCTCATCGCGGACGAGCCCACCTCGGCGCTCGACACCGTTTCCCAACAGCGGTTGGTCGAACTGATCCGGCGACTGCGGGAGAGCCGGGGCCTGACGCTCCTGTTCGTGAGCCACGACCTCGCGCTCGTCGGACGGCTGGTGGAGCGGGTGACGGTGCTGTACGCCGGCGAGACGGTCGAGGTCGCCGGTCGCGACGCGCTCTTTGCCGACCCGCGTCACCCCTACACGCAGGCTCTGCTGCAGGCGCGGCTCGAGTCCGGCGATGCACCCGGCCTCTTTCCCACCGTGCCGGGTGCCGTGCCGCGGGCGGGGGAGTGGGGGACAGGGTGTCGTTTCGCGCCCCGCTGCCCGCACGCCTGGGAGCGTTGCCGGGGCGCGCGTCCGGCCCTGGCGCCGGCCGGCGACGGGCGAACGGTGCGGTGTTTCCTGGCGAGCGACGAGGAGGAGCCGGGTGGGTGAGGTCGGCCGGCCTCCGATCCTGTCCGCCGCGGGCGTCGGACGCACCTACCCGGTCCGAGGCGGGAGCGTCCGCGCGCTCGACGACGTGAGCCTGGCGCTGTGGCCGGGCGAGATCCTCGGGGTCGTCGGGCGGTCGGGAGCCGGCAAGAGCACGCTCGCCCGGTTGCTGCTCGGCCTCGAGCGTCCCGACGAGGGTACGGTCGCCTACGCGGGCCGCGATCTCATGTCGCTCGCATCCCGCGACGCCAGGCGCATGCGGCGGGCGGTTCAGGCGGTGTTCCAGGACCCCACCGCCTCCCTCGACCCGCGCCAGAGCGTCGGCACCATCGTCGCGGAGGCGCTGGCCGTCCACAACCTGGCGCCGAGGGCCGGCAGGCGGGGGCGCAGCCGGGAGCTGCTCGCCGAGGTCGGCCTGCCGGGGGAGGACGCGTTCCTCGCCCGGCTGCCGCGCGAGCTCTCCGGCGGGGAGCGGCAGCGGGTGGCGATCGCGCGCGCCCTCGCGAGCAGGCCCGAGGCGCTGATCCTGGACGAGCCCGTGTCGGCGCTCGACGTCTCGGTGCGGGGGCAGGTGTTGAACCTGCTCCTCCTGCTTCAGCGCCGCACCGGCATGGCGATGCTCGTGATCGCCCACGACGTCCTGTTGGTAGCGCGTTTCTGCACCCGAGTGCTGGTGCTCTCGGGGGGCAGGGTCGTCGAGGAAGGGCCGGCGGCGCGCGTGTTGACGCGGCCTGCCGGGCCGGCAACGGCCGAGCTGCTGTCCGCGGCGCGCTGGCTCGCGGCCGGCGAACCCGGCGCCGCCCGTTGACGTTGTTTGAGGTGTGACGGTTGCACGCTCGTTCGGCCGGGACGTCGCGGCCTTGGCCGCGGCCATGCGGTTTCATGTAGAGTTGCGCGGTTCGTGCGCCGTCGTGAAACCAGGAGCGGGAGCCGGACGTATTAGATCAACGAAGCGAGAGCGGAGGGTTACGTGAGAGCGAGAAGCTTCCTGTTCGGTTTGAGCGCGGTGGTCGTGGTGGCTGCGGGCGCGTGGGCGGCGGAACCGAAGTTCGAGGTCGGGACCGTGCCCGGACGGCAGACCCGGGGCGCGCGCCTGGGCGCGCCGGAGATGCGGTTGTCGTTGCAGGACGCCATCACGACGGCGCTCGCGCACAACATCAACCTCGAGGTCTCCAGGCTTTCGCTCGCGTCGGCTCAACAGGGATTCCTGGGGAGCACGGGCATCTTCGACCCGCAAGTCAAGAGCGCCCTCGGGGCGACGTACTACGAGGCGCAGTCGACGAACCAGCTCGTCGGCGCCAACGTGGCCTTGCAGCGCGGGCGCGAGTTCAACCTC
>NCBR01000067.1 GCA_002279285.1 Acidobacteria bacterium 37-71-11 | reverse complement strand
CCGGTCGCGGGCACAGGAGCATGCGGGCTCGGGCGCGGGGGCGCCCGGGCCCGCATCCGGCCACCCGCGGGACCGGCAAGCAAGAGGCCACGCAGTGGAACGAGATCCAGAACGACTGGCCGCGACCAACGGGGGAAGAAAGAAGGGAGAGGAGCCGGCTCGACCGTCCGAGCTCACACCATGCGGAGCAGGTGTCCCATCTTGTTCTTCTTGGCTTCGAGGTACTTGCGGGTGTGCTCCGTGGGCGGCACTTCGAGCGGGACGCGCTCCACGATCTCGAGACCGTACCCCTCGAGCGCCACGTACTTCGCCGGGTTGTTGGTCATCAGCCGCATCCGGCGCACGCCGAGGTCGTGGAGGATCTGGGCGCCTACACCGTAGTCGCGCTGATCGGCGGCGAAGCCGAGCTGCTGGTTGGCCTCGACCGTGTCGGCACCGTGGTCCTGCAATTCGTAGGCGCGCAGCTTGTTGACCAGACCGATGCCGCGGCCCTCCTGTAGGAGGTAAAGAAGCACGCCGCGGCGCTCGGCGGCGATCCGCTCGAGCGCCGTCTCGAGCTGCGCGCCGCAGTCGCAACGGGCCGACGCAAAAACGTCGCCGGTCAGGCACTGCGAGTGAACCCGCACCAGCACCGGCTGCTCGGCCGTGATCTCGCCCATGACGAGCGCGACGTGTTCCTCGCCGGTGACAGGCGAGCGGTAGGCATGCACGCGGAACTCGCCGTAGCGGGTCGGCAGCACCGGCGAGGCCATCCGCTCGACGATCCGCTCGTTGTGCATCCGGTACGCGATCAGGTCGCGCACCGTCACGACCTTCAGGCCGTGCGCGTGCGCGGTCTCGAGCAGGCGCGGCAGGCGCGCCATCGAGCCGTCTGTGTCCATGATCTCGCAGATCGCCGCCGCGGGGACCAACCCGGCGAGACGCGCGAGGTCCACGGAGGCTTCGGTGTGGCCGGCGCGCTTGAGCACCCCGCCGTTGCGCGCCCGCAGTGGGAACGTGTGGCCCGGCCTGAGCAGGTCCTGCGGCTTGGTGGCCGGGTCGATCGCGGCCTGCACCGTGGCGGCGCGGTCCGCCGCCGAAATCCCCGTGGTGATCCGTCCCCGCGCCTCGATCGAGACGCAGAACGCGGTCTGGTGCGGCGAGGTGTTGTGCTCCACCATGGCGGGGAGCTGGAGTTCGTCGCAGCGCTGCTCGGTGAGGGCCAGACAGATCAGGCCGCGCGCGTGCGTCGCCATGAAGTTGATCGCGTCGGCGTCCACCTTCTCCGCGGCGATCGCGAGGTCGCCCTCGTTCTCGCGGTCCTCGTCGTCCACGATGACGACGAAGCGGCCGCGGCGGAACTCCGCCGCGGCCTCCTCGATGCTCGCAAAGACGTTGCCGTCGTTCGTCACGTCCGCCATCTTACTTCTTCGGCGCCGCGACAGGGGCCGCCGCATCCTCCTTGCTGACGGTGAACGGGATCTTCTGGCTGCGTGTAAGGCCGGTCTTGGCGTCGCGCAGCGTCACCTCGAGCTCGAAGTCCGCCCCACGCCGGAACCCCTCGAGCGGCAGCACCTGGCCGAACACCCACAAGTCGCCGTACACCTTGGCACCGTTGCAGATCTGGAACGGCTGTTCGTCGTTCTTCTTGCCGCCGGAGTAGAGGGCGATCTGCAGCTCGATCTGAGGCTGACCCTGCTCGTTGAGGCTCGGTCGGACCACGTAGGCCGCGTACGTGATGTTCTCGTCATGCTTGTACGTGTTGCCCAGGTGCGGCAGCAGGTGCATGCCGCCGAGATGGAAGGCGTCGCCAAGGTGGGCCTGCGGCGCCTGGCGGACATCCGAACCCCAGAAGATCGGCGAGATGTACGGGCCGTCCGATGGGGTGGGCTCGTTCTTGGCGTCAACGGTGGTGATCGCGACCGGGCCGGCGGCGCCTGAGAGCGCGAGATCCACTTTCCAATCTCCGGCTTCCACCGGAAGCGAGAACTCGTAGGCGCGCCCGCCGGGCACACTCAGGGCCGTCACCGGGGACACGAAGCTGCCGACCACGTCGCCGCCCTGCGCCTTGCGGACGCGCCCGACCGCCTCGGTGGCCGGGGCCGCGGCATCCGGGAGCTGCACGTAGATCCAGATCGGGTGGATCGTTTCGCTTTGCACGCCGGACGCGGCAAGGACGGCGGCGCCTTCCGGCCACGGACGCGGTTGGGAGTCGAAGATCGCTTGCTGCGACGCGGTCGCCGCCTTGGTCCCCGGCAGCAGCCCGACGCGGGGCACCTCGGTCAGCTTGGGATGGAGGAGGAGCTTCTCCGCCTGCGCCGCAAGGATCTTCTGCGCCTGGATGTTGCGGCGGTCGCTGCGATCGAGGAGGTAGTCGCCCTTGCCGACCCGCGTCTCGGTGAACACGAACGGGATCAGCTCGTCCGACTTGTATGGCGGCTTGCACTCCTTGCCCGGCTTGCAGTACATCCAAATCTGAGTTTCACCGCGCTCGATGAAGTTCGGACGGTTGCCCGAGGCCTCCTGGGCCCCGGCCGGGACCTTCTGCATCCCCAACGGCTTTCCCATCAGGATCAGCACCTTGCCGCGGTCCGACATGCTCCCCTTGACCTTCCCGTAGGAGAACTGCGTGTCGGCGGCCTGGACCCGCATGTCGAAGTCGAGCTTGAACTCGTTCTGGACCGTGTTGAGGTCGGGGTCCCGGCGGGCCCAGAAAAGGTCGGTCCACGCCTGGGCCTCGGCATCGGTCTTGAGATCCGCGTAGGCCTTCTTCTCGCTGTCGGTCATCAGGAACCCGGCCGGACCTTTGGGGAAATCCAGGAAGCTCTGCGAAAGCTGGGCACCCGCGACGGCAGCGAACACCCACGCCACCAGCGCAAGGGGAACGAAGGTACGGCGCATGAGGGAATCCTCTTTTCCACCCTGCGGGTCGCGCCGCAAGGCACCGTATCATACACCTCTTGTTCTTCTGCAGAACTTGGCGCCGAGATCCAGTGGGCAGCCCCGCGCGCGGCGCATTCCCCTCGCGGTCCACGGACCACGGTCCCCGGTCTGCGGTCCTTAGAACGGGTTCCCGAACGAGAGGAAGAGCTCGCCCGGCGCCTCTCGCACGAGCGTCCCGTCCGGCGCGGTCCACGTGATCGGCTTGAACTTCCAGCCGTACTCCAAACGGAGCGGCCCGACCGGAGTGTCGACGCGAACGCCCACGCCTGCCCCCCACCGCATCCCCGCGACCCGCACGTCGCGCCACGCTTGCCAGACGTTGCCGCCGTCCACGAACACGTCGCCCCCGACCGGTCCGTACACCGGGAAGCGCCACTCGAGGCTGGAGAGCAACATCCCGGCGCCGCCGGCCGCGAGGGCCTTGCAGCCGGGGGCGGAACCCGGGGGGTTCGGCTGGCATATCAGCGTCTCGTTCGGGATGCCCAACATATCGGTCGAGAACGCCCGGTTGGTGACGCGGCCACCGGCGAAGAAACGCTCGTTGATCGGGATCTGCAGGTTGTCGGGAACCCCGGGCACGCGACCGCGAGGCTGGATCCCCCCCAGGCGGAGACTCGCCGCGAGCACTCCGCCCTGCGCCGGTGCGAACGCAGACAGCGAGGCCGTGAGCTTGTCGAAGGCGGCGTCCGCCTGGAAAACCTTGAACGCGCTCTGCCACGAGAACGAGAGGTAGGCCCCGCGGTGGGGCGAGAAGAGGTCGTCGCGCGTGTCCCACTCTAGGATCGGCGTGACCGACGCGATCCTCTCCTGTTGCTGGTCGTGTTCGAGCTGGCTCAGGATGTCGGGGGCCGCCGTCGGGTCCACGAACTGGTAGTCATACCGCACCAGCGCCCGGAACGGCCGTTTGAAGTGGTCGCCCAACTCGACCCACATCCCGCGCCGGTACACGTCGTAACTGGTGTAGTGCTCCTGGGTGCGGTACACCGAAACCCAGGTCGGGATCCCCAGCAGCCCGAGCCGCCCCGGCTCCCGGTACGTGAGTTGGAAGCGCTTCTCGAGACTCGAGAAGCTGCCCTGGAACGCGAGACCGCGGGCAGTGCCGAACAGGCTGAGTTCCGACCATGTCACCGACACGCGGGTCTTCTGCTCGGTGTCGTAACCGAGGCCGAAAGAGACCGTCCTCGTCGGCGCCTCCTTGACGTCGATCACCAGCCCGCGCCGCGCCCCGGCGGTCTGTCCGGGGATCGGGTGCACGTCCACCCGCTCGAAGATGCCGAGCGCGAGCAACCGGCGCTGCGCCTCGAGCTGCGCCTGCGGCCCGACGACCGTCCCCTCCCGGATCCCGGCCACCCGGTCCACCACCCGGCGGCTCGTCCGCACCAGACCCGCGACCACGACGCGGCTGATCACCGATGGCGCACCCGGTTCGGCGAGCAACTTGACCGCGCAATTTCCCGCGTCGCAATCGTGCGAAGCGGTGACGACGGCGTCGGCGAAGCCGGCGTCCTGGATTGCGGCCTCGAGGGCGCCGCGCGCCTCGTCCTCGGCGCGCTGGCTCCATGGCCCCCCCTTCGCCAGCGCCAGCTTGGGCGTCTTGACGGCCGCCGGAACGCCCGCGATCTCGAGCGCCGCAACGGTGCGCCGCAACCCCTCCTCGAGCGGAAACTCGACGTTGACGCCGCCGCGCACCGGCACGATCCGCGGCTCGCCGACGGTGGCGTCGGCGAGCCCCGCGTCCCGCAGGGTCCCAAGCAGCGAGGAGGCATCGGCCGCGAGCGTCTCCTCGTCCACCGGCTCACCACCCCAGCGCCAGAAGTGTCCGGGCCGAGCGCCGACTCTCTCGCGCAGCAGTTTGACCGGCACCGTGTGCGCACCCGGAAAGAGCACCGCAACGATCGGGGTGAGCGGTCCGGCCTGGACGGTGATTTGCAATACTTTGCCTTTGGCATCCTGCCCGACGTTGCCCGCGACCTTGGCGAGCAGTCTTCCCTCGTCCTGAAGGAACGTCTGCACCTGCGAGGTGACGAACTCCAGGGACGCCGGGCTGAACGCCTCGCCGCCGCGCACGAACGGCAACGCCGCGAGTTCGAGCGCCTTGCTCCGCTTCAGGCCAACGAGGTCCAGGTCCCAGTGCGCCCCGAGCTGGACGGGAAAGGCGACCGCGGCCCCGCCGGCGCCGTCCTGCACCCGCGGGGAGTCCACCTCCGCCTCCCAGAACCCGTCGCGGCGCAGGGTTTCGGCGAGACGTCGCCGCGCCGCTTCGAGACCCGCAGAGGTCAACCTCTCCCCGGCCTTGAGTCCGCAGACGTGCCACAGGCGCGAACCTTCGATCCGGCAGCCGGCCGCCGAAAGCTCGCGCACGACGAGCGCCGGGCCGAGGTCCGCGGTCAGCGCGACGGACACGGTCGCGTTCCCGGGGTCGAAATCGAGGTCAGGGTCGAGGGTCGCGTGCGGGTATCCCTCATCGTGCAGGTCCTGGCGGGCTCGGTCCATCGCCAACTCGAACGCCTTCACCCGCAGCGGCGCTCCTTCAGCGAGGCCGAGCGTCGCCAGCACGCGTTTTGCGTCGCCGCGCGGCATGCCGTACACCGCGACCCTGCTCACCCGCGACACCGGCTGCACTTTGACCCGGATCACCGCGCCCGCCGCGGACTCCTCGACATCGACGACGGCGTCCTCGACCTGGCCCGTGGCCAGCAACGCCTGCACGCCGCGCCGGATCTCGTTCCGCGACAGTGTGCTTCCCTCCGAGATGCCGAAGGCGTGGCGCAGGACGTACACCTTGGGGATCCCGGGAGCGTCGATCACCACCTGCGCTACCGGCACCTTCCCCCACCCGAGCGCGGCGACCGCCATCAGGCTCAGTAGCGGCGTTGCCACTTCACCTCCAGCGAGTACGACCCGTCCACCTCCCGGTTGGCCTCCAGGTACACGCCCTGCCGCAAGCGCCACTGGCTGGTGACCACCTCTTCCCGGTTGGCCGCGAGGTTCGTAGCCATGGTCACCGTCCAGTCGCGGTTCATCTGCTTGACCACGGTGAGTCGGGCGGTGGGGCTGCCGGTCTGCGTTGCGGCGAAAGGGTCCACTCGCATTTGGTCGACGTCGAGAAGCGTCCGCGCGCGCTTGGTCACGGCGCCGGTGAGCTGGTCGGTGAGGAACGAGGACGCGAGCGCCCCCGGACCGGTTTGGCCGGCCACGTCGGCCCTCTGGCCGGTCGAGACCAGGGAGATGACGTCCATCTCGGGGAGCGGTGGGTTCGAGGAGAACGTCGGCGTGAGGCGGTCCAGGGTGCCGTTGAGCCCCACGGTCACGTCGTAGGTCTGCACCGTCGTCCGGGCGAGGATGTCCAGGTGCGGCTCGATCCGGTCCGGGCTGGTGAACGTCACGCTCGCCCGGTCCAGATCGTAGCGGTTCCCGGCGAAATCCAGCTCGCCGCCGGGGAGCGCTTCCAGCCGTCCCAGCACCCCGTACCGTGCGGTCGTGCCGACGATCCGGAGGTCCCCCCGCGCGACGAGCTTCGCAAGCGGGGTGTCGACCTCGAGCGTGCCCGGTACGTCCACCGCAAGGTTGAGCGCCATCGGCGAGCCCTCCGTCACCCTGGCCCGTTCGGGCGCGCGGATCTGCTCGAGCACCAGCTTCTGCAGGTCGAGATCGCGGCGGAAGGCCGTGTGCTTGAGCGACGCCTTGCCCGAGAGCGACAGGTCTTGCAGCGTCCCGACCAGGCGCACCTCGCCGGAGAGGATTGGCGTGAGCCCGATGATCAGCGGCCAGCGCACCATATTCAGGCTCAGTGCGAGGTCGAGCCCGAGCTGCGGACTCAAGAGGATGCTCCCATGGCAGACGCCTGTGCCGCCGAGAATCGAGAACGTGACCCCGTCGAGTTTGACCGCTTCCGGCGTGAACTCGAGCACCCCCGCGATCCTGGTTGCGGGCTCGGGCAGGCCGGGGACGCGCAGCGACCCGTCGGTCACCCGGGCCGTGCCTTCGAACCTCGGCGCCGAATCGGTCCCCGAGATCTCGCCCAGCAGCTCCACACGTCCCGTCGGCCGGGCCTCGCGCCACACCAAGCCCAGCAGGACCCCCGGCAGCTCGCCCGAGACGTTCCCGGAAAGCGCGCCGCCGGCGCTACGCGTCACCCGGACGAAGAGGTTCGACCTCGAGCCGGTCAGGGTGACGCCTTCGAGGCTCATCGCGCCGCCGTCCACGACGAAACGGGCGGGTTGCTCGAGCGTGGCCTGTTCGCCCTCCACGGTGACGACCAGCTGCTGGATCACGCCATCGATGTGCGCCGGCTGCGGCGGCGCGAAACGCACCTCCGCCTCGCCCGCCATCCGCCCGTCCACCGGGAGCTCGATACCCGCCAAGTCCTGTGCGAGCAAGTGCCACGAATCCACCCCGAACCCGAGCTTGCCGCGGAACTCGCCCTTGCTACGGCGCAGGTCGCCAGCAAGCTTCCAGACATGAGGGCGCGACAGTTCGATGTGGACCCCCTGCGCGTCGAGCTCGACCACGCCGCGCGCACCCTTGGCGCTCGTGACTTCGAGCCGTCCTGCGGGGCTGTCGAACGGGAAGGCGCCGTGCAGCGTGCAGTCGAGGGCGCCTCCAACCATCCGGGCGAGCGGCGGCGAGATCGCCTCCAGGCCGAACCCCGAGAGCGTCGCATCGACAACCGCTTCGCGCCGCGCGAGGTTGATCTTGGCCGAGGCCGTGAACGGACCGACGGCGACACGCGAGGCGCTCACGATGCCCTCCGCCAGCGTCACCTCACCACCGCCGTCGCCGAACGGGACCCCGGCGACCGTGACTCCGGCCAGGTGGAGCGCGGCCTCGGCGCTCGGCGAGTCGAGCGTTCCCGCCACACTCCCGGTGAAGTTGACCCGCCCGGCGAGCGGCGCGTGCACGCCGCCCCAAGCGACCATCCGGGCCAGCGGCACGCCGCGGCCGGAGAACTTCAACTCGAGTCCGCCGCCGCTGCCGTACCGCAGCACGCCCCGGGCCGTCACCCGACCGGGGCCGACGTAGACCACGGCTGGGTCAACCGCCAGCACCCCCTGACCCACACGGAACGAGGCCTTCACGCCGTCCGTGGTGACCGGACCGAATGCCACCGGCGCCAGCGCCACGTCCCCAGCGACAGTCAGGTCGTGGAACGGTCCCGACAGGTCGATCGCCAGCGCCGCCTCGCCGGTGAGCTGGGGTGGCACCACGTCCACCCCGACCCAGCCGCGGAGCAGGCGCGCGATGCTGGCAACCGGCACGCGCTCGCCCTGGATGTTCCAGCTCGGCAGCCAGCTCCCCAACGTCAACCGGCCGTTCCAGCGCACCGGCGCGCCGGCCAGGGTGGTGTTCCTCGCCGAGAAAGCAAGGGCGCCGTCGCGAGCCAGCGAAACCACGACCCGGCCGGCCACCGGCACGTCGCCGCCACCGGGTTGCAGGTCGGCGACCGCCGTGCCCACTCCCTCTTTGAACGCCGCGCCGTCCCACGCCACCTCGGCGTTCACCCGCGAGCGCCCCGAGAGACCGGCGTCCGGCGCTCCAAGTTGCCGCAGGAACCCTGCGAGGTCCACACCCCGGCCGCGCAGCGCGACGCGGTGCCTCCACGGGGGCCCCAGGCTGTCGAGCGTGTACGACCCCTCGAGCTCGCCGCCCGCGAACGCCGCCCGCGCAAGGGTGGCTTCGAGGCCGTCTGGCGCCAGGTGGACGTCCCCCGCAAGATCGGCGAAACGCAGCCCCGCGACCTCGAAGGCGGGGCATGTCACATCGGCGTCGATGCGAAACCCGTGCTGCTTGACGGTCGCTTGCCAGCGCAGCTGAACGGTACCGGCGAGCCCCGCGCCGATGTCGAGCACACGCTCCAGCTCGGAGAGCTCGATCGCCGCGTTGCCCTCGGCGCTTCCTTCTGCCCCGGCGCCCCTGCCGCGGGCGTCCACCGACCAGCCTCGCCCGTGGGCGCGCAGTCTGCCCAACTCCCACCCCAGGTCCGTCTTGCGGCCCCAGACCATCAGCGAGCCGGTGATCGGCTCCATCCTCGGGATCTGCGCCGAGAGCGAGCCGGCGCGGAGGACCGCCGAACTGATCGGGTGCCGCCGCGTCCCGTTCCAGCGCGCCTCGACGTCGCTGGCCGAGAAGACGATCCCGTCGGGGAGCGCGAGCCGTGCGACCCGAAGGTCCTGCACCTCGAGCTGACGCACCAGCACCCGGACCCAACCGGCGCCCGAGGGCTTCGACGAGGACGCCGGCGGGACATCCATGTTGACGACGACGCCCTTGAGACGGAGGTGGTCGATCCCGATCTCCCGGCTGGCGATCGACACGTCGCCAACCATCACATCGGTGACCGCCACTCGGAGTATCGGCGCGGACGCCGGCCCGACCCGCAGCCCCTCGATGACGAGGCGCGGCGGCGAGAGCGAGACCTGCACGTCGGCGACACCGACGCTCTGGCCCGTCGCCGCCGCCAACCGCTGCGCGATCTGGCGCGCGAACCAGGCGCGCGACCCGGGCAGGCTCAAGGCCCAAACGCCGGCCGCCACCGCGGCAAGCCAGATGGCAACGGCGAGCAGCAGCCCGATCGTGGTGCGGGTCAGGTGGGGTCGCCGCCGCGGCACCTCACCCCTCCCGCTCGCCCCACTTCAGCTTTTGGTGGAGGATGGAGAAGAAGCTCGCGGAAGGGACACGGATGAGAGACAACGGCTCGGCCGCCTTCCCGACCTCGACCCGCTCGCCGCCGGCCAGCGGCAGGCCCTGTTGGCCGTCGAGGG
Organism: Acidobacteria bacterium 37-71-11; assembly: GCA_002279285.1. GTDB lineage: Bacteria > Acidobacteriota > Thermoanaerobaculia > Thermoanaerobaculales > Thermoanaerobaculaceae > RBG-13-68-16. The sequence goes on along the minus strand of NCBR01000067.1, from coordinate 2,482 downwards.
TCAGGTAGACCTCCTCGTCGCCCTCGTCCACCCAGATCCTGGTCCGCCACTCGAGCGGCACGACCAACGGCCGGTTCGTGAGTGTGTGCGAGCAGATCGGGGTGATGAGCAGCGCGGACAGCCCCGGGTGGACGATCGGACCGCCGGCGGATAGGTTGTACGCGGTGGACCCGGTCGGTGTCGCGAGGATCAGGCCGTCGGCGTGGTAGCGCGACAGGAACTCGCCGTTGACCTCCACGTTGATGGTGAGGATGCGGGCGAGCGCCGCCTTGTTGATCACGACATCGTTGAGCGCCAGGAACTCCCGGCGCGCCGAGTGGTCGCTCACGACCACCTGCAGCCGGTCGCGTCGCTCGACGAAAACGCGGTCGCCGGCGAGATCGTCGAGCAGGGTGAACACCTGCTCCCGGCTGTGCTCGGTGAGAAACCCAAGCGTGCCCATGTTGACCCCGGCCACCGGCGTCGCGGACGGGCAGCCACGGCTCACCGAAAGGAACGTGCCGTCGCCGCCGAGGACGACGACGGCATCCACGTGCCGGCCGAGTTCGGCGCGCAGCGGCCCAGCCGCTACGCCCAGGGCCCCCGCCGACTCGGCGTCGGCGACGCCCTCGATGCCGCGGCGCTCGAGCTCGCGCAGGAACTCCTTCCCGAGGGCGACCGCCTCCGGGCTGGACAGCTTGACCGCCAGCCCCACCCGCCTCGGGGGCAGCTTGGGAACCACCCCCCGCATGCGGTCATTCTAGCTGACCCAAAGGCCCTCGATGCAGGTCCGCACTTTCGTCCGGATCAGCGCTCACTCCCGCCGAGAAGGGACGCGACCTCGCCAGGCTGCGGGAAACGGCCAGTGTCGTGTTTCGAGAACACCTTCCGGCCGTCGGCCACGACGTCGAAGACCCCGCCGGGAGCTCGGCCGCCAGACCGGCGGCCCTGGGTTGATAACTTCAAGAAACGCAGTAGGTGATCTCGACGTTCACGGTTGCCTCCCGGCCGAGCCGCACAGCTTTCCAAACGCGCGCCGCACGAGCGGCATTTCGCCACCGGTCAACACGGCCGCCAGCGTACACACCGCTCCGGCGCCCGCCGCCGTCCACGGCGCGCCGGCGTGCTCGGCGATCCACCCCGCCGCAAAACCGCCGACCGGAGACAGCCCACTGAACAGCCAGATGTAGAGCGACACCACCCGCCCGCGCATGTGCGGCGGCGCGGTGGTCTGCAGGAACCCGTTCGTGGTCGAGAGCTGGATCGCCACGCCGAGGCCGATCACCACCATCCAGACGCTGGCCACCGCCAGGGTGCGGGTGAAGGCCAGCGCCACAAGGCCGAGCCCGAGCGCCCCCTGGCCCGCCGCCATGATGACGCCGGTGTGGCGCCACGAGCGGCGGGCCGCCGCCGCCAGCGCACCGGCCATCGCACCGAGCCCGCCGCTCGCCATCAGGACGCCGAAGCCGCGCACGCCGCCGTGCAGGACGTCGCGCGCGAACACCGGCAGCAGCGTCGTGTACGAGAGCCCGAACACCGAGGTCACGGCGATGCCCCCCAGCATCGTGCGGACCTGAACGTTGCCCCAGGCGTAGCTCACGCCCTCGGCCAGTTCGGCCCGCATCGAGTTCGAGGTCGGGGACGGGGCGCGGGGCGTGCGGATGGCCAGCAACGCCACCAGCACGGCAAGGTAGCTGAACGCGTTGACCGCGAAGCACACCCCCTCGCCCCACGCCGCCACCATCACGCCGGCGAGCGCCGGGCCGACCATGCGCGCCGCGTTGAACGCCGAGGCGTTGAGCGAGACGGCGCTCTGCAGGTCCTCGACCCCTACGATGTCCACCTGCAGCGTCTGCCGCGCCGGGGTGTCGAGCGTGTCCACGATCCCCTGGAAAAACGCCAGCAGCAGCACCTGCCAGACGCGGACCGCACCGGAGAGCGTGAGCGCGGCCATGAGCGTCGCCTGCATCAGCGACAGCGACTGGGTGGAGAGCACCACCAGCCGGCGCGGGAGGCGGTCGGTGAGCACGCCCGCGATCGGCGACCCGACGAGCGCCGGGCCGAAGCGCACCGCCGACAAGATCCCCAGCACCAGGGGCGAGTCCGTGAGCCGGTAGATGAGCCACGCCTGCGCCGTGGTCTGCATCCAGGTGCCGTTGACCGAGAGCCACTGGCCGATCCAGTAGATCCGGAACGGCCGGTGCCGCAGCGCCCGGAAGGCGTGCGCGAAGCGTGATGCGAGCATCGCCCGTCAAGGTAGCAGACCATGGCGACGTCGCCCTGCTTCCGGCGCCGCCGCCGTCCGCCCACGCTCCAGGCCGGGTCCCTGGCCGGTGGCCGGATGCGGGCGCCCCGGAGCTCTCTCTGTACTGGCGAGAGGCCATTTCTTTTGCCCGCGGGCTCTGGCCGGGTCGCTCTGCCTTGCTTTCCACTGCGTGGAGGCCTTTGCTTAGCCCCTCGGGTGAAGCGGCGTTCGGGCCTTGCTCGCCCCCGCTCGCTGCGG
>NCBR01000066.1 GCA_002279285.1 Acidobacteria bacterium 37-71-11 | reverse complement strand
GCGCGTGACCTCGCGCAGCGCGGCGAACAGCGCGCTCAAGCCGCCCCCTCCACCGCCGCCAGCAGCGTGAGGAACTGCACGGTCTCGCGGACGTCGTGCGCCCGCACCATCGCCCGCGGCAATCGCACCGTGCCCGCGACCGCCGCGAGCGACCCGGCCAGGCGTCCCTCAGGACCCGCGCCGCCGGTGACCGCCGCGATGAACGACTTGCGCGAGGCGCCCACGACCACTGGACAGCCGAGCGCCGCGAGGTCCGGCAGCGCCGCCAGGAGACGAAGGTTGGCGGCGGCGTCCTTGCCGAAGCCGATGCCGGGGTCGAGCAGGGTCCGTGCGGCCGGGATCCCCGCGGCGGCGGCGGCGGCGGCCCGGCCCGCGAGGAACTCGTGCACCTCGGCGACGACGTCGGCGTACGCCGTGTCGCGCTGCATCGTGGCCGGCTCGCCGCGCATGTGCATGAGGACGATGCCGGCGCCGCGGCCGGCGACGACCGCGAGCATGTGCGGATCGCGTGCGGCCGTGACGTCGTTGACGAGGGACGCCCCGGCCGCCAGCGCGGCCGCGGCGACTTCGGGTTTGGAGGTGTCCACCGAGACGATCACGGCGGGCCGGCAACGGGCCAGCGCCGCAACCACCGGCACCACGCGTTCGATCTCCTCCGCCACCGGTACCGCCGCCGCGCCCGGGCGGGTGGACTCGCCACCGACGTCGATGACGTCCGCCCCCGCATCGGACATGGCGAGGGCATGCGCCACCGCCGCGTCGGGCGCGGCGAACCGCCCCCCGTCGGAGAACGAGTCCGGTGTGACGTTGACGACACCCATCACCGCCGGGCGCCCCCGCCGCCACAGCTCCGCAAGCTTGCGCTCCAGCACGTGCCAACTGTACAGGAGAGGGCGCCGCGGTTCCAAGCGGAGCCGCCGCGCGGCCGGGCGTTTGGCCGCTTTTGCTATCCTTCGCGGGTGGTGGACCGGAGGATGCTCATGCGGAGTTGGGTTGTGGCGGCGATGGCGCTGGCGGCGGCGGTTTCGTCCGGAGCGCAAGGACTTCCCGAACAGGCGTTCAAGGCGTTCGCGCGCGGCTTTCTGACGTACGCGCCGGCGAGCGTGTTCACCTTGACCGAGAACACCACCGGCGCCACGCCCGTGGGCTCCTACCAGGAAGTGCGCGTCGAGCGCACGAGCATCCAGCCGGACGCCAAGGACCAGGTCGGGCTGCTCGCCGACCTGAAGACCAGGATGGTGGTTGCGGGGCTGCTCTTCCCGCTTCCCGCCGTCGACCCGCCGGTCACGCCCGCGACGCTGCCGCTGTTCGTCCAGCAGCATCTCACCGAGGCGATGAGCACCTGGCTCAGCAGCAGGGTGAAGATCCCGTGGCCGATGAGCCCGACGCGGCCCGGGGCGGTGGTCGAGCTCACCGCCGAGGTCGCGACCGGCTACGGCACGATGCACATGCCGCTGGCGGTGACGGCCGACGGCAAGTATCTGGTGATCGGCGGCACCTGGCCGCTCGACCGCGACCCGCGCGCCGTGCGGCGGGAGATCCTCGAGTCGAGCGTCATCCAGTGGGACCCGGGGCACGAGACGGCGCCGGTCAAGGTCGTCGAGTTCTCCGACTTCCAGTGCCCGGCGTGCAAGCGCGGGTGGGGCGAGGTCAAGCCTGTGCTCGCAAAGTTCGGCGACAAGATCCGCCACGGGCTGGTCAACTTCCCGCTGTTCAACGCCCATCCGTGGGCGTTCCGGGCGGCGGTCGCGGGCGAGTGCGTCGGCAGCCTTTGGCCCGACAGGATCGTCGCGCTCAAGGAGGAGTTCTACCGCCTCCAGGACACCCTCACCGTCGAGACGGTGGACCCCGCCGTGTTCGCCTTCCTCTCCGAGCACAACCTCTCCAGCGAGAAGTTCCGCGCGTGCTACCTCAAGGACCCCGCCATCGACACCGTCCTGCGCCAACTCGACCTCGGCTACCGTCTCGGGGTGACCGGCACCCCGACCTACTACGCCAACGGTGAGGCGCAGCCGTGGGGGGAGCCGGACTGGTTCGCCCCGAGAGCGCGGCGGAGATCGTCGTGGCGGCGCCGACACCGGTGCCGTCGCCAAAGCCCGCCGCCTCGGTGCAACACCCGAAGTGACCGCGGCGCGGACGCTCGCGCGGGAACGCCGCGTCGAGGGCTCGGGCCGCGCCTAGCGCTCGACCTGCTCGCGGACGGCCGCGGCCAACTCGAGGAACGCCTTCGCCGCCGCCGAGTCCGGGTGCGACGCCACGATCGGCGTCCCGGCGTCCCCCCCGAGGACGATCGCCGGGTCGATCGGGATGTCGCCCAGGAACGGGACGCCGAGCTGCTCGGCGGTGCGCCGCCCGCCGCCGTGCTTGAAGATCTCGCTGCGTTCGCCGCAGTGCGGGCAAACGAACGACGACATGTTCTCGATCATCCCGAGCACCGGGACGTTGACCTTCTGAAACATCGCGAGGCCCTTGCGGGCGTCGATCAACGCCACGTCCTGCGGGGTCGTCACGATCACGGCGCCGTCGAGCGGCACCTGTTGGGTGATCGTGAGCTGGGCGTCGCCGGTCCCCGGCGGCAGGTCCACCACCAGGTAGTCGAGCGTGCCCCACTCGACGTCCTCGATGAACTGCTGCAGCGCCTTCATCACCATCGGCCCGCGCCAGATCACCGGCTGGTCCGGGTCCATCAGGAACCCGAGCGACATCACCGCCACGCCGTTGCCGTCCACGGGGAGGATCTTCTCCGCCGCGTTCACGCGCGGCTTGTCGGTGCACCCCATCATCATCTGCTGCGACGGGCCGTAGATGTCGGCGTCGAGCAGGCCGACGGTTGCGCCGCCGCGCTGCAGGGCGAGCGCCAGGTTGGCCGCCACGGTGGACTTGCCGACGCCACCCTTGCCCGAGGCCACCGCCACCTTGTACCGCACCCCGGGAAGCACCCGTCGTGCCGGAGCGGCGGCGGGGGCGTTCTGCGGCGCGTGGACCGTGCAGCCGAGCTTGACCTCGCGCACGCCGGGGAGCGCCTCGAGAACCACCCGCGCGTCCCGTTCGACGGCCTCGCCCGCCTGCGGGTTCGCGGTCGTCAACGCGATCTCGACCGCGACGACGTCGCCTTCGACCTGCACGCTGCGGACGAACCCGAACGAAACGATGTCCCGGGACAACCCGGGGAACTTGACCTGCTTGAGAGCCTCGCGGACCTCCGCCTCGGAAATCGCCATCAATCTCTCCTTTATGACCAGCCGAAGTGCTGCTGCACCGAGGCCGCGGCCATACCCGGGTTCCACGGCGGATCCCAGACGATCTCGACCTGCACGTCCTCGGCGCCCGTGGCCCGGCGGATTGCACCCGCCGCGTCGTCCGTGATCCGCCGCACCAGCGGGCAGCCGTGCGTCGTCAGCGTGAGCTGCACGCGGACGGCGCCCGACGGCGCGACCTCGACCCCGTACACCAGGCCGAGGTCCACCACCGAGAACGGGACCTCGGGGTCCATCACGGTGCCGAGCGCTTCCCAGACCTTCGTCTCAGTGACCATTGTCCGCACCCCCCGCATCACCAGCAACCGCCGCAGCGCGACCGGAATTGCCGCGCAGTCGCTCCATCTCGACCCGCACCCGCTCCATCAGCACGCCCTTCTCCGTCACCCCGCGGCCGGCGGTGGGAATCGGATCGCCGAACCGCACGATGACCGTACCCGGGCGGATCAGGTAGTTGTGCTTGCCCAGGCAGCGGCCGGCGCCCTCGATCCCAACCGGCACGATCGGGATCCCCGCCTTGATTGCGATGAGAAAACCGCCGCGCTGCAGCCGCAGCAAGTTGCCGTCCATCGAACGCGTCTCTTCGGGGAAGAGGAGTACGGAGCGGCCGCGGCGGATCCGCGCGGCGGCTTCCTCGAAGGAGCGCACCGCCTCGCGCCGGTTCTCGCGGTCCACGGGAATGAAGCCCATCGCCGCGATCGCCCAGCCCAGGAACGGGACCTTGAACAGCGACTTCTTGGCGAGGAACCGCACCTGCACCGGAATCGCCGCCAGCAACGCCGGGATGTCGAGCCACGACTCGTGGTTGGCCATGAACACGACCGGCTCGCCGCGCGGCACCCGCTCCCGCCCTTCGTGCCTCAGGCGGACGAAACCGCCGAGCAGGACGCCGCGCGCCCACCAGCGCGCCCCCGCCAGCGTCCAGTCACCGCGCGGCGGGATGAACCCCACGAGCGCACCGTAGGTTCCGAACACCACGGTGTTGGCGGCGCCGAAGACCACGAACGAGAGCATCGCGAGGGCGCGCAGCACGAACACCCGCGGATTGTACCCTTGGTGAAGACCGGGGCTCGGGGTTCGGGCACAGCGAAGAGGTGGTCCGTGCTCCGTGCCGGCCGCGCCGGCCGCAGGCCGCGCGGCCTCGATCCCCCCCTCGGAGAAGACGGAGAAGCGCGCCCGGCGGGCGCGCCCCACATAGCAAACGACGACGCCGCCAGGCAGGGCCTCCGAGCTTGCGGCGTGTAGCCGCGCCGCCGAGAGTGGGCCAGATGCTAGGAGGGCAAGGCGGTCGGACCGGAGCGTAGCCGCAACCGGTGTACTCCGACACCATCGCGTAGACCTCCTCGCCCTCGAGCACCTCGCGCTCGAGCAGCGCGGCGGCGATCTTGTCGAGCACCGGGCGGTTCTCGCTCAGGGTCTGCTGCGCGCGCCCGTAGGCGTTCTCCACCAGGCGCTTGATCTCGCCGTCGATCTCGACCGCGGTTGCCTCGGAGTAGTCCTGGTGGCGGGCGAACTCCTTGCCGAGGAAGATCGCCTCCTCGCGCTTGCCGAACGTCAGCGGTCCCATCGAGGACATCCCCCACTCGCACACCATCTTGCGGGCGAGTTCCGTGGCGCGCTCGAGATCGTTGCCGGCGCCGGTGGTGATGTTGTCGTCGCCGAACACGATCTGCTCCGCGAGACGCCCGCCCATCAGCACGACGAGCTCGTCGGAGAGGTACGACTTGGCGTGCAGATACCGGTCCTCCTCGGGGAGCTGCTGGGTGAGCCCAAGGGCGAGGCCGCGCGGGATGATCGTGACCTTGTGCAGCGGGTCGGCGTTGGGCAGCATCGCCGCGATCAGTGCATGGCCGGCCTCGTGGTACGCGACGACATGCTTCTCCTCCTCGGAGAGCGCGAGCGAGCGCCGCTCCGCGCCCATCATCACCTTGTCCTTGGCGTACTCGAAGTCGGTCATCGCGACCGCGGTCTTGTTGAAGCGCGCCGCGCGCAGCGCCGCCTCGTTGACCAGGTTCGCGATGTCTGCGCCCGAGAAGCCGGGCGTGGAGCGTGCCAGCACCGAGAGGTCGACGTCGGGGGCGAGCGTGATCTTGGCGGTGTGCACCTTCAGGATCTCGTTGCGGCCGTTGAGGTCCGGGCGGCTGACGACGATGCGGCGGTCGAAGCGGCCCGGCCGCAGGAGCGCGGGGTCGAGCACGTCGGGGCGGTTGGTGGCTGCGATCAGGATCACGCCATCGTTGACCTCGAAGCCGTCCATCTCGACGAGCAGGGCGTTCAGGGTCTGCTCCCGCTCGTCGTGGCCGCCGCCGAGACCGGCGCCGCGGTGGCGGCCCACCGCGTCGATCTCGTCGATGAAGATGATGCAGGGCGCGTTCTTCTTCCCCTGCTCGAAGAGGTCGCGGACGCGTGACGCGCCGACGCCGACGAACATCTCGACGAAGTCCGAGCCGGAGATCGAGAAGAACGGCACCTCGGCCTCGCCCGAGACGGCGCGGGCGAGCAGCGTCTTGCCGGTCCCGGGCGGGCCCATCAGCAGCACGCCCCTGGGGATCTTGCCGCCCAGCTTCTGGAACTTCTGCGGGTCGCGGAGGAACTCGATGATCTCCTGCAGCTCCTCCTTGGCCTCTTCCACCCCGGCGACGTCCTTGAAGGTGATCCCCTTCTTCTGGGGGTTGAGCAGACGCGCCCGCGACTTGCCGAAGGCCATCGCCTTGTTGCCGCCCGCCTGCATCTGGCGGTAGAAGAAGTACCACATCACCGCCAGGAGCACGAACGGCAGCCACGACAGGATCGCGGTCCACATCGAACCCTGCGAGGCCTGCTCGGCCTTGATCTTCACGTTGTGCTCGCGCAGCACGGAGACGAGCTTGTCGTACCCCGGCGAGTAGGTTACGAAGTCGAATGGACGGGTGGCGAGCGGGTGGGCCCCGGCGGCCTCGGGCGATCGCCCGTACACCTCTTCGCCGCGGATCAGCACCTCTGAGACCTGGTTCTTCTCGACCCGGTCGAGAAAATCCGAGAACGCAATTTCCTTGGTGCCGGCCCGAGTCGTCGTGATGAAGTTCCACAACAGCACCACCGACACGATGATGACGACAAACAACAGCGCGTTCTTGACGTTCTGGTTCACGTGTTCTCCGAACTCCTCCGGTGGCGTTCCCTGAAATCGCCCGGCTACCGCCGGGGCGCCGTCATGGGGCTCCGGCCCCGGTCACACTCCCTCAAGGACGTTGATGCCGGGAAGATTCCCCCATCTGCCCTCGAACTCGATGCCATAGCCGACGAGCCGGTCGGTTGGAACGTCGTCGAGGGCCACGTACTTGGGTTCCAGCGCGACGCGGCGGAGGAGCGGCCGGTTCACGAGCGCCGCGACCTCGAGGCTGGCCGGGCCCTGTTGGGCAAGGTGGGTGAGCAGGTAGTTTTCGGTCACTCCGGAGTGACAGATGTCCTTGAGGATGAGGGCGTGCGCGCCTTCCAGGTGCACATGGGTCGCGTAGGTGAGCTCGATGATCGCGCCGCGGGGTTCGGCCTGGTGCGTCACATTGACCAGCTCGAAGCGCACGTCGCCCTCGATCGCGCGCAGCAGGTCGGAGAGGAACACCGCCGCACCTTTGAGCATCCCGACCAGCACGAGCTTGCGCCCGGCGTAGTCGGCGCCGATGCGCGTCCCGAGCGCCGCGACACGCGTCGCAATCACCTCGGGCGCGATCACCTGTCGCGGCGTTCCCATGGCTCCTCCAGCCCGGCCACCACCCCGTCGGCGCCGTTCGCAACCCACCCATCGGCAACCCCGACGGCAGGAAGCCACATCATCGTACCACCCGCCACCAGGGTGGGCCATGCCCGCCGCCATTCGACCGGCACGCCGGCGGCCGCCAGCAGGCGCGCCACGGGGCGCCCGCGGAAACGCTCGCCGGCCGCGACCGGCCGCCACACCAGGGGGAGGTCCTCCGCCTCAGCCCGGAGATGGGCCCGGTGCTTTCCCGGCGCAGGGCCCACCACACCCACCCGCCCGACAAACCCCCCCGCGAGTTCCACGCGCGACGGCACCGTGACGGCCTTGGGCGCGAACGGCTCGAGCGGCGGCGGACACAGCGCCAGCACCCCGCCGCGCCGGCGCAGCACCCACCGGCGGCCGAGGTCGACGGCCCCCGGCCCCGACCCGTCGAGCATCGCCAGCACGGCCTCGAGCTGGCTCCGGGAAGGGGGCTCAGCCAAGGGCAACCGCCCTGCCAGTTCCAGCGCCCAGCGCACCGCCAGGGCGCGCGGGAGTGCCGCCACAACTCCCACCGCCACCGGCCGGCCGATCTCGGGCCAAACGCCGCGCTCGCACAGTAGCCCCCCCAGGTACGTCTCGTCCTCGGCCAGGGCGGCCGCGAACGCCGCGAGGTGCGCCGCGGCACCGGGAAACGCCGCCGCCAGCGCGGGCAGCAGCTCGTGGCGGACCCTTGCGCGCGGGAAGGCCAGGTCGGCGTTGCTGGCGTCCTCGCGCCACGCGATGGCGCGGCCGGTCAGGTAGCCGCGCAGCGCCGAGCGCGGAACGTCGAGCAGCGGCCGGATGACGGTCCCGCTGCGCCGGCGCACCCCCGCCACGCCGCGCGGGCCGGAACCGCGCAGCAGTTTCATGAGGACGGTCTCCGCCTGGTCGTCGAGCGTGTGCGCGGTGGCCACCGCCGCGCACGAGAAGCGCTCCCGCACGGCCTCCAGCGTCCGGTAGCGTTCCCGGCGCCACCACGCCTCGCGGGACACGCCGGTCGGGGCCCCCGGGTCGAGGTGCTCGACGGCCAGCCTCACCCCGAGCCGGCCGCACAGCGCTTCGCAGTGGCGGGCGTCGGCGTCTGCCTCGGCGCCGCGCAAGTGGTGGTGCACGTGGGCCGCGGCGATCTCGCAGCCGAGTTCGGCGGCAACCTCGTGGAGGATGCACGCCAGGGCGACCGAGTCGGCCCCTCCGGAGAGCGCGACCAGAACCGGGCGTCCGACGATGTCGGGGAAACGGCGACGGAAGGCGGCTGCGAAGCCGTTGAAGGTCATGGATATGGTGCCGACGAGTGGAATCGAACCACTGACACGGGGCTTATGAGACCCCTGCTCTACCGCTGAGCTACGCCGGCACGTAGCCTGCGAATTGTATCCTCGGCCGCGACGGGCGACAAGCCGTCGCGTCCGCTTGCGCTCGGGCGCGGCGCAGGCGATACTTGGGTCGTGCCAGGGCGCAACGTCGGGGTGTGCGAGACGTGCGGCAGGGAGTACCCCGTCTGGGCGCTATCCAAGTGTCCCGTTTGCGGGCACGTCGCCTGCTTCAAGTGTGCAACATTCGAGTATGGAAGACACTTCTGCTCCAAACGCTGCGCCCAGTACTTCGTGCACGCCGAAGGCGACGAGGAAGACGAACAAGAGGAGACTTGAGCGTCGGCGGCGGTGCCGCTAGACTTGGTGACTCACGGAGGCTGGACCGGACGATGGGACAGAGGGTAGATGAACTGTTGACGCAGGCGCGCAGGGCGGTGCCGCTGGCTGGGCGGCGGGGAGAGGAATCGCTGCTCCTCGCCAAGGCGCAGGGGTGCCGGGTGTTCGACGCCGACAACGTCGCCTACCTCGATCTCTTCGGGGGCGCGGGCTCCAACCTCCTCGGTTACGGCAACCAGTACTTGCTGGACGCGGTCCGGCGCGCGTCGACGATGGGCCTCGCGAGCGGGTATCACACCACCGCCGAGATCGAGCTCGTCGAGCTGCTCGAGGAGCACAACCCGTCCCTCGCGCCGTGGGTCATCACCCCGTCCGAGAACGAGGCCTGGCAGCTGGCCCTGCGCTGGTGCCGGCGGGAGACGGGCCGCAGCATCGTCGTGGTCTTCGACGGCAACCGCCGCGGCGCGGTGGAGGCGTTCCACGTCGCAGCGGCGGGCCCGCTGGGGGTGAGCCAACCGCTGGTCGCCGGCATCCCCGCCGAGTTCGCACGCAAGGTCAGGGTCGTGCCCTGGGGTGACGCCGAGGCGCTCGACAACGTGCTCGCCCAGGTCGGGGTGGACGCCGCCGCGGTCGTCCTCGATCCGATTGCGACGCAGTTCGGCGTGATCAGACCCATCCCCGACTTTCTCCGCGACGTCGCCAGGCTCACGCGCGCCGCCGGCGCCCGTCTCGTGCTCGATGAGACCCTCACCGGGTTCCGTCTCGCCCGCGGAGGCGCGTCGGAGGTCTTCGGGATCGAGCCGGACCTTGCGGTATTCGGCGGCGCACTCGGCGGCGGCGTCGCCCGCATCGGGGCGGTGGCGTGGGCTCGAACGCTCGACACGACGCCGGGAGACGACCTCCCCGGGTCTCCGCCCCCGATCGCGATCCTTGCCGCCAGCGCCACGCTCTCGGTGCTCCGCAACGAGTCGGTCTACCAGCGCCTCGAGGAGCGCGGTGCCCAACTCGAAGCCGGCGTGGCGGCGCTGTCGGGGCGGTTCTCCCGCCCGCTGCGCTGCGCACGCGTCGGTTCGATCTTCGCGCCGGCGTTCTCGCGGCTGGGCGTGACCGATGGAAACTCGTTCGCGCGCGTGGACCAGGAGGCCTGGATCCGTTTTGCCCGCGCGTGCCGCGAGGCCGGCACGTTGCTGCCGGCGCGTTCGCCGGTCACGTCGTTCCTCTCGCACGCCCATGGCGACAAGGACATCGAGCAGGCGTTCGAGGCGATGGAGACGGCGCTGCGCAAGATGCAGAAAGAGGACGAGCTGTAAGAGACAGTTGACAGTTCTCCCCACCCACCCAGTTGACAGTCGACAGTTCCCCCGCCCACCCACAAAGCTCACAGCCAGCTGTGAGCCGTTGGTTGCTGACTGTCAACTGTCAACTGTCGGCTGTCCCTTGACTCCCAGGAACTCGGGGAAGTGGCGGCCGATCGCCTTGATGAGATCCTCAGGCTCGAGCGGCTTTTCGAGGTACTCGTGCACCTGGTACTGCAGCCGCGCCTCGGACTCCCAGCGCCGACTCTTGTAGACGGCGGTCACGATGAAGATCACCGGCTGATAGTCCGGCGCGGCCTCGCGCAGCTTGCCGATGACGTCGAACCCGGAGATGAGCGGCATGAGCGCATCGAGGACCGCAAGCTCCGGACGTTTTTCGAGCAGGAGGTCGAGCGCCTGACCGCCGTTGGTCGCCTCGAACACCTCGAGCCCGTGTTCGCGCAGGACCTCGCTCGTCAGGATCCGGAAGATTCGACTGTCGTCAGCGACCAGGACCTTTTTGAGAGCCATCCTCCGCCTCCCTCGCGCTCTTCAGACATGCTAACACCGAGCCGGGTCGGGCACGGGGATCTGCCTGCAGCGACCTGGAACAGGCGCGCGCCGCGGGCCGGCACCGCGGCCGAACCTGCCGGCGCGTCGCCAGCCCGTCCGCCCGCGCCGCCTACGGCTTGAAGCTCGAGATGGCCTCGGTTTCGCTGTCGAACACGTCGAAGACGGTGATGAGCTGAGTGACCTGCAGGATGTCGTGAATCTTCTGCGTCAGGTTGAGGAGCTTCATCTTGCCGCCCTTGCGGGCCATGGTCGTGAAGCAGCCGACCATCTCCCCGATCCCCGAGGAGTCGATGTGCGTCACGCCTCCCAGGTTGAGGAGGATATTGAGGTGCCCTGCGCCGATCGCGTCCTCGACCTGCTTGCGCAGCTCGACGTCACCCGAGCCGATGGTGATCTTGCCCTCGATATCCAGAACCCGCACATTGCCCACGTCACGAATCTTGGTCTTCACGTTTCCCTCCTTGAATTCAGATGTTTGACCAGCTCGATGCACGTCCCGCCGCGTTCCCCGGCGCGAAAGAGAACCTCGTCCATGAACTGGCGCATGTAGTACACGCCTCGTCCGCTGGAACGCAGGAGGTTGTCCGGCGCGGTGGGGTCGGCAACCGCCGCCGGGTTGAAGCCCTCGCCCTCGTCCTCGACCTCGATGCGAAGCTCGCGACCGGGCTGCAGCGCCAGATGCACGAAAACCCGCTTATCCGGGTTAAGCTTGTTGCCATGTTTGATCGCGTTGGCCAGCGCCTCCCGCAACGCCATCCCGGCCCAGTAGGTCGCTTCCCCCTCGACCATGTTCGCACTGCAGAGCTCGGCAAGAACACGCTCGGCCAACTCGATGTTCTCATACGAGGAGAGCAACTGGAGCCGCGCTTCCCGGGCCATGCGGCGAAAGTATAACACCGTGCTCGGCTCTCTCCTCCTTGCCGGCGCCGCGCTCGCAGCCCCCTGCCCCCCCGCCATCACCGCGATCGCCGGCCAGGTCGCCAAGCTGCGGGACGTCCCGGCGCCGTTTTCGCCGCCGTGCCGTCTGATCGCCCCCGGGGCGTTGCGCGCCGCCCTCGACCGCAAGCTGCGCCGCGACCTCCCGGTGGCCCCGGAACTTTACATCGAGGCACTGGCCCGGCTTGGCTTCATCGAGGGCGAGCCGGGACCGGTCTACAGCCATCTCCTCGACTTCTACGCCAGCCAGGTGCTGGGGTACTACGAACCGGACGGCGACGAGATGGTGGTCGTGAACACGCCGGCGGCGGCACGCGCGGAGGGCGATCTGGTGTGGGCCCACGAGCTCGAGCATGCCGCTCAGGAGCACCGCTTCCACCTGCCGAGCCGCCTGCTCGCGATGCGCGGCGACGGTGACGAGCAGCGTGCCGCCTCCGCCATCGCTGAGGGCGAGGCGATGCTCGTCATGTTCGTCCTCAACACCCCGGGGGTCACGCCGGAAGCGCTGGCGCTCGCCGAGACGGCGGTCCGCGAGCAGGCCCGGGAGTTGGCGCCGTCCGGGGTCCCGAAGTACTTCGTTGCCGACCTCGCCTTTCCCTACACCGCCGGCTTTGCCGCCGTGCTGCGGGCGTACCGGGCCGGGGGCTGGCCCGCCGTGGACCGCCTGCTCGCCCACCCCCCCGCGAGTACCGCCGCACTCCTCCATCCCGACCGCCCCGGCGTGCCGGGGACAGTCCCCGCCGGCGCGCTGCCCCCCGTGCCCGACGGGTGGCAGGAGGTCTTCACCGATTCCGTGGGCGAGTGGGGGCTTGCCTTCCTCCTCGGACGGCGACTGGGCAAAGTCGAGGCCGATGCCCTCGCCTCGGGCTGGGACGGCGACCGGTTGCGGCTGGTGCGGGACCGCGCCAGGCCCGACCGCTGGGCCGTGGCGTGGCGCCTTGCGTGCCGCACCGTCCAGGCGCGCCAGAGCCTCGAGGAGGCGATGCAGCGCAACCTCCCCGCGCTCTTCGCGCACCTGGCGCCGCCCGGGCAGCTGCGGTTCACTTGGGTTGGTGCGGGGCGGACCCTTGAGGTGCTGGCGGCTTGGCCGCCGCCTTCGCCGCGACAACGCTCGCCTTCTTGATCACGACCGGCTGCAGCGGCACGTTCTGGTTGGCGCCGACGTTGCCGGTCGGGACCGCGGCGATCGCGTCCAGCACCGGCATCCCTTCCACGACCTTGCCGAACACGCAGTACCCAACCCCATCCCTCGCGCTGGCCTTGTCGAGGAAGCCGTTGTCGACGAGGTTGATGAAGAACTGCGAGCTCGCCGAGTTGGGATCGGCGGTGCGCGCCATCGCGATCGTCCCGCGCTTGTTCGCGAGGCCGTTGGCCGACTCGTTGACGATCGGCTCGCGCGCCGGCTTCTGCTGCATGTCGGCCGTGAAGCCGCCCCCCTGCACCATGAAACCCGGGATGACGCGGTGGAAGATCGTGCCGTCGTAGTATCCGCTCTTGACGTATTCGAGGAAGTTCCCCACCGTGATCGGCGCCTTGGCCTGCTCGAGCTCGATCACGAACGCGCCCTTGCTGGTCTCGAACCGCACCCTCGGGTTCGCGGCCGCCACCGGCGCCGCCATTGCCACTCCCACGAGAAGTACCATGAAGAACCTGATCATCGTCGTCGTCCTTTCCTGCGGCCGGCCTCAGCGGCCGCGCACCGCCGTCAGCGAGAAGCGCGGAACCGACTGCTCGCCACCCATCTCGATCTTTAGTACGTAGCGCCCGCCGCCGACAAACCTCGCCGGGAGCGTCTGCTCGCCGAGCAGCGCACCCGAGCCGTCGGCGAGGCGCACCGCGACGGAGTGGTCGCCGGCCCTCACCTTGAAGGAGTCGTCGATCACGCCGGATCCTTTCTTCTTGATGCCGAGAAACCCCCTGGTGCGGAAGTCGAACCTCTTCTCGGCGAGGTCCTGCCCGTCGAGGCTGACCGTCACGAGCCCCACCGAGAGCGGGCAGTTGAAGTAGAGCTCGAGATAGGCGTCGCCGACGGCCGCCGGCGGTCGCGCGGCCGGGGGGGCAACGGCGGCGGCGGGGCGCGACGACGGCGGCCGGCGGTCGCGCTGGTGCTCGCGCGCGAGGTCGAGGAAATCGGCGGCCACCGCGTCGCCAGGGACGAGATCGAGGACCTTCGCGAAGCGGTCCCGCGCCTCGCGCCAGCGGCCCGCCTTCAAGAACTCCTTGCCCTCCTCGCGAAGCGAAGCCGCCTCCTGCTCGCGCGCGGCCGCGTCGCGCTGGCTCGCCTGTTCGCCCAGCGCCCGGGCGCGCAGGCTGCGGGCAATGTTGCTGTACGGCGCCTGGTCGAGCACGCCGGCGAGCAGCGCGAGCGCCTGGCCGGGCTGCCCCGCGGCCACCGCGTCCGCCGCGCGCCGCTGCGCCTCGGCCACGCGGTGGCGGCGCGCCGGCTCGCCCGGGGCCGGGCCGCCGTACGGCCCGCGGTCCACCCTCGCGGCCAGCATCAGCAGGAGGAGTACGGGCGGGACGGCCACGGCCGCAACCGCGACCGCCGCCCACTTCGGCGCGATCGGCAGGCGCCAGACGCTCGCCCCGGCTTCGGTCTTCTCTTCGGGCGGCGGCGGCGCGGACACGCCCGCTCCGACCGTGGCCCGCGTCGCGGTCGGCGTCGCGGTTCCGGCGCTCGACTCGCCGGGAGCCGGCTGCGGCGGCGGCGCGCTGAACTGGCCGGCGTCGCCGGTCACCCCGGCGAGCACCCGCCGCAGCGCCTCGAGCGCGCGCCCGACATCGGCCCCGCGGGCGTAGCGGCGGTCGGGGTCCTTCTCCAGCAGCTTGAGGACGATCGGGTTGAACGCCGAGGGCAGACCGGGGCGCACCTGCGACGGGATGCGCGACGGCTCGTGCACGATCTTGTACGCCACCTCGGTCAGAGTGTGCCCAGGGAACGGGCGCTGTCCGGTCAACAGCTCGAACAGGACCACGCCGAGCGAGAACAGGTCGCTGCGGCCGTCCACGACGCCGCCGGCGACCTGCTCGGGCGACATGTAGTTCGGGGTGCCGATGAACTGCCCGGTGGCGGTGAGGTTGGACGACTCGAGGCGGGCGACGCCGAAGTCCGTAATCTTCACGACTCCCTGCGAGGTGAAGAGGATATTGGCGGGCTTGATGTCGCGGTGGACCACGCCCTTGCTGTGCGCGTAGTCGAGTGCGACCGCGAGCGCCGCGCCGATACGCGCCACCTCGGAGAACGCAAAGCCGTGCCCCGAGCGCAGGAACTCCCGCAGCGACCGCCCCTCGATGAACTCCATTGCGATAAACGACAGGCCGGTGGATTCGTCGACGCCGGCGTCGAACACGGTGACGATTCCCGGGTGGGTGAGGATGCCGGCGGCCTGCCCTTCGCGCAGGAAGCGCTGGCGGAACTCCTCGGCCTCCTCGGTGTCCTCTGGGATCGTGAGGGTCTTGAGGGCGACCCGCCGGCCGATGACCGGGTCGCGGGCGAGGTAGACGACACCCATCGCCCCCTTGCCGAGGACCGACTCGATCTCGTACCGGCCAAGCCGGGTGGGGTCGGCCATGGCCCCTATTTTGCACCCTTTGTCGGCGTCGGCTGCGGGACGATCACGAGGATCTCGCCGGGCGCCACGGCGTCCAGTGCCTTGCGCGCCGCCCGCACCCGCGCCTCAGGGTCCCCTTTGAGCGAGTCCACCTCGCGCTGGAGCGCCCGGTTGGCGCGTTCGAGCCGCTCGCGGCGGCTGCGCAACTCCACCAGCTGCCGCCGCGTCGCACGCTCCCCCACCACCCCGCGCCACCATCCCAACGCGATCAACCCCAACAACAGGGGGAGGAGCACCCAGAGGAACCGGCGAGCTGGCAGCCTCACCGAGCAAACGGGT
>NCBR01000065.1 GCA_002279285.1 Acidobacteria bacterium 37-71-11 | reverse complement strand
CACCTCCCCTCATGTATCCTTCGGAGTGTCCGCTGCGTCAATGACATGAGGCGCCGTGCTTGGGCGCACAGGAGCGTTGCTGCAGTCCGAGCGAAAGCGAGGTCATGTTCATGAATAGACAGCTACTTCAAGCGATCGGCGCCCTGATCCTTGCACCGGCCGTCGCAGCGTGGGGTGCCGTCGCCGAGCCACAGCGGCCCAAGGACGGGGGGGCGCTTCAGGCGATGAGCGCCTCGTTCGAACGGGTCGCCCGGCGGGTGGCCCCGTCGGTGGTGCAGATCTTCGTCAGCGGCTACGGCCTCAGCGACGGCGAGGCCCATGTGCTCACCGAGCAGCAGGGGACGGCCTCGGGCACCGTTCTTGACTCCAATGGATACATCGTGACCAACGCGCACGTCGTGTCGCGCGCCAGGCGGATCCAGGTGCTCCTGCCCGCGCTGCCCGGCCCTGACCCGCGGGGACCCTCGTTCGTCAGGCCCGAGGGAGTCAAGCGCGACGCGGAGGTCGTCGGCATTGACACCGCCACCGACCTCGCGTTGATCAAGATCCCGGCGCACGGCCTGACGGCGCTGACCCTCGGCGACTCGGACCAGCTCAAGCAGGGCGAGCTGGTGTTCGCGTTCGGCTCTCCCCTCGGTCTGGGGAACACGGTCACGATGGGCGTGATCAGCGCGGTGGCGCGCCAGCTCCAGCCGGACGACATGCTGGCGTACGTGCAGACCGATGCGCCGATCAACCCCGGCAACTCGGGGGGGCCGCTGGTCGATGCCCGCGGTCAGGTGGTCGGCCTCAACACGATGATCATCACGCGGTCGGGGGGCAGCGAGGGCGTCGGGTTTGCGATCCCGAGCAACACCGTGCGCTACATCGTGGACCAGTTGCGCGCCAAGGGTCGCGTGCACCGGGGCGTGATCGGGGTGCAGGTGCAGACCGTCGGCCCGACGATGGCGGCGGCGCTCGCCCTGCCGCAGGCGTGGGGCGTCATCGTGGCGGACATCGACCCCGACGGGCCGGCCGCCAAGGCCGGGATCCAGATCGGCGATGTGGTCGTGGCCGCCGACGGCGAGGCCGTCGGGAACGTGCGCGAGTTCGGCATCAACCTCTACCGCCACCCAACCGGCTCCACGGTCGCGCTCGACATCCTGCGCGCCAACAAGAAGGTGAACGTCAAGGTGCCCGTCGTCGAGCGCCCCGAAGACCCGAATACCCTGATGGACATGGTGCGGCCCGAGAAGAACCTCGTGCCGCAACTCGACATCCTGGGGATCGACGTCGACGCGAAGCTCGCGACGGCGTTGCAGGGGCTGCGAAAGGCGAGCGGCGTGCTGGTGGTGGCGATGTCGGCGGACGCCTCGCCGCGGGCCGACCGGTTCCAACCGGGCGACGTCATCCACGCGGTGAACTGGACCGCCGTGACCTCACTTGACGGGCTGCGCAAGGCGGTCGCCGGCCTGAAGGATGGCGATCCGGTCGTGGTGCAGATCGAGCGCGGTGGGGCTCTGAAGTTCGTCGCCTTCGAGATCGACTGATCCCGGTTCGCCGCTCTTGAAATCACTGTCATTGGGAGCCCTGCCTGCGGCGAAGCCGCGGGCGGGGCGAAGGCAATCTCGTGCCTACCGCACGGAGCGGCAAGTCTCATCGACCGCGAGATCGCCACGGCCCCCTCGCCCCGCCTCGGGCGGGGCTCGGCGGCCTCGCGATGACAGCAAGAGCCCGACGTCTGACCGCAAAGTCCGATCAGCACACTTCTGCGAGCAGCTCCTCCGTGGAGACGACACGCCCGTACATGTTGGCGATTGCCGCGAGCGCGGTCGCATGGACGTGAGGGGCCGGCACCTTGGTGCCGCCGAAACCGAGCGCCCTCGTCGCGCAGGCGTCGTGAATGACCGTGACCTCGAAGCCGAGGTCGGCGCCGGCGCGCGCCGCGGCCTCGACGCACATGTGGGTCTGCATGCCGCAGATGACGAGCCGGCCGGCGCCCCGCTCGCGGAGCGCGCCCTCCAGGCCCGTGCCGCGGAACGCGTTGGCGTGGTGTTTGACGATCACGAGTTCACCGGGAAGCGGGAGAACGTCGGGGTGAATCCTGGTGGCGGCGTCGCCCGAGTCGGGGCAGGGCGCCTCCGCGCCTTCGGGGAGGTGCTGCACGTGGATCACCGGCCAGCCGCGGGCGCGGAAGCGGTCGAGGAGCCGACGCGCGTTGCGGCTCGCCTCGACCGGCCCGGCGAGCGCGAGGCGGCCGCCCTCGAAGTAGAAGTTCTGGATGTCGATCACGAGCAGCGCCGTCGCGCCTTGGTCCGCCACGCTCTCCCTCCCCGTCGCCGCCGCCTCTAACCTGGCTGGGCCGCGGCCGGCCCTGACCCGAAGCGCGAAACTGCTCTCGTTCGCCCCGTGTCGGCCGGGGGCCATTGTCCGCTGCGGCGCCGGCGCGCACAACCGGTCGAGGCGGCGGGTCATCTGGGGTGGATCGCAGTCGGGCCAACGTGCCTCGGCGAGGGCGGTTGGAACGGAGCGGGATTACAATCGCGGGTAGAAACCAATGCCGGCCGGTGAGGGAGTGGACATGACGAAGACCATTCGGTTCCGCCTGAACGGCAAGCCCACGACGCTGGAGACCGACGGGTCCCGGACGCTGCTCTGGGTCCTGCGCGACGACCTCGGCCTTTCTGGCACGAAGTTCGGGTGCGGCGAAGGGATCTGCGGGGCGTGCACGGTGGTGGTCGACGGGGAGGCGGTGCGCTCGTGCAGCGTGCCGGTGTCGTCGGTGGATGGCAGGGAGGTCATCACGATCGAAGGTCTCGCCGGCGACGGAGCGCTCCACCCGCTGCAGCAGGCGTTCGTGGACCACGGCGGCTTCCAGTGCGGCTACTGCACGCCGGGGATGATCATGAACGCGTACGCCCTGCTGCGCGCGAACCCGAAAGCGTCGCGGGACGCGATCGTCAAGGGGATGGAGGACAACCTCTGCCGCTGCGGCGCCCACCAGCGGATCCTCGCCGCGATCGAAGACGTGGCCCGCGGGAAGGGGGGCGCGTCATGACCAGAGATCGTGGCATCGACCGGCGCGAGTTCATCACGGCCGTGGGCGGCGGGGTGGTTGTCCTGGTCAGTGTCGGTCCGTCCGCATTGCTGGCCCAGGACCGCCGCCGCGTCTACCCCGAGGACCTCAACGCGTACCTGCGCATCGCCGGGGACGGCCGGGTGACGGTGTTCACCGGCAAGATCGAGATGGGCCAGGGGGTGATGACCTCGCTCGCCCAGATGGCGGCCGAGGAACTGCGCGTCGCGCTTGGCGCGGTGGAGATGGTGATGGGGGACACCGAGCGCTGCCCGTGGGACATGGGCACGTTCGGCTCGCTGACGACGCGGATGTTCGGGCCGTATCTGCGGGCCGCCGCGGCCGAGGCGCGGGCCGTGATGCTGCGGCTCGCATCCGAGAAGCTCGGTGTCCCGCGCGCCAAGCTCGTGGTCGCCGACGGGGTGGTTTCGGTCACCGGCGACCCGTCGCGCAAGGTAACGTACGGCGAGCTGGCGCAGGGACGGCGGATCCTGCGCACGGTGGGCGACACGGCCGTGCTGCGCAAGGCCTCGGAGTTGACGGTGATGGGGACCTCGCCGCAGCGCTTCGACGCCCACGCCAAGGTGACCGGCGCCGCACAATACGCCGGGGACATCAAACGCCCCGGGATGTTGGCCGCCTGCGTGCTCCGCCCGCCGGCGCACGGGGCGAAGCTGACGAAGCTCGACACCGCCGCGGCGGCGAAGATGCCTGGGGTGACGGTGGTCAACGAGGGTGGACTGGTCGCGGTCCTCCACGCCGACCCCGAGGCGGCCGCGAAGGCGCTCGCGAGCGTCGACGCGAAGTGGGAGACGCAGGCGCCGGCGTTCGACACCGAGACGGTGTTCGACCACCTGGTCAAGGCGTCGCCGGCCGCCGCGGTGCTGACCGCGCGCGGCGATGTCGCGGCGGCCCGCGGTGCCGCGGCAAAGGTGTTCGCCTCGACGTTCCACAAGGGCTACGTGGCGCACGCGCCGATCGAACCGCACACGGCGGTGGCCGAGGTGCAGGACGGCAAGGTGACGGTGTGGGCATCGACACAGACGCCGTTCCCCATCCGCGACCGCATCGCGGAGACGCTGGGTCTGGCCGGCGACAAGGTCCGGGTGATCACGCCGTACGTCGGCGGCGGCTTCGGCGGCAAGAGCGCCGGGCTGCAGGTGGTGGAGGCCGCCCGCCTCGCCCGAATCGCGGGCAAGCCCGTGCAGGTGAGGTGGAGCCGGGCGGAGGAGTTCTTCTTCGACACGTTCGATCCGGCGGCGGTGGTCCAGGTCGCCTCGGCCCTCGACGGGGCCGGGAAGATCTCCTTCTGGGACTACGTGGTGTACGCCGCGGGCGACCGCGGCGCCGAGCTGTTCTACGACGTGCCGAACGTTTCGATCCGCGTGTCCGGGCGGTGGCGGGGAAACGGCACCGAGGTCCATCCCTTTGCGGTGGGGCCGTGGCGCGCGCCGGGCGCCAACATGAACGTGTTCGCCAAGGAGTCGCAGATCGACATCATGGCCGCCGGCGCGGGGATCGACCCGCTGGAGCTGCGCCTGCGCAATACAACGGACGCGCGGATGCGGGCGGTGCTGGAGGCGGCGGCCAAGGCGTACGGCTGGAAGCCCGGCGTCGCGCCCCACCGAACCGGCCGCGGCCGCGGGTTGGCGTGCGGCATCGACGCCGGCAGCTACGTGGCGTTGATCGCCGACGTCGCGGTCGATCGCGCGACGGGGGTGGTGCGGGTCGAGCGGGTGGTGGTGGCGCAGGAGATGGGCGTGGTGGTGAACCCGACCGGCGCCGCGATGCAAATGGAGGGGTGCATCACCCAGGGGCTGGGGTACACCTTGACCGAGGAGCTCCGCTTCCGCGGCGGGGAGATCCTCGACCGCAACTTCGACACCTACCGCGTGCCGCGCTTCTCGTGGGTGCCGCGGATCGAGACGGTGCTGGTGCGCAACGACGAGGTCGCGCCGCAGGGCGGCGGCGAGCCGGCGATCGTGCCGGTGGGCGGCGTGATCGCCAACGCCGTGTTCGACGCCACGGGCGTGCGCTTCTACCGCCTGCCGATGACCGCCGAGCGCGTCCGCGCCGCCCTGTCTCCAGAAAAACGGAACTAATGGGTACCAGGTACCTCATGTTACGTTTTGCGGCGTGAGTTGAGGGCGCGGATTCGGGTTGCGGGTCTGGCGCTCGGCGCCGTCGGGTCGGCGGTGTTGATCGGCCTGTCGGCGGCCCGGGTCGCGCCGCTCGGGCTGACCGAGGTGCTGGGGTTCGTCACAGGGGCGTGGTGCGTCTGGCTGCTCGTCGAGGAGAA
The DNA here is from genome assembly GCA_002279285.1 of Acidobacteria bacterium 37-71-11. Taxonomy (GTDB): domain Bacteria; phylum Acidobacteriota; class Thermoanaerobaculia; order Thermoanaerobaculales; family Thermoanaerobaculaceae; genus RBG-13-68-16. Next base: position 5,450 of record NCBR01000065.1, on the reverse strand, counting down.
CATCTGGACCTGGCCGATCGGCATCGCCAACAACGCGTTCTACGCCGTGGTGTTCTTCCGGGCGCGGCTGTTCGCCGACATGTCGCTGCAGGTCGTCTACATCGTCCTCTCGATCCTGGGCTGGTACCTGTGGCTGCACGGGGGCAGCGGGCACACCCGGCTCGCGGTGCAGCGCACGCGCTGGCGCGAGGGCGCGGTGATCGCGGTCGCGGTCGTGGTGATGACGGTGGCCGGCCGGGCGTTCTTGCTGACGATCCACGACTCGGCGCCGTTCCTCGACGCGCTCACGACCTCGATGAGCCTCGCGGCGCAGTACATGCTCACCCGCAAGCTGATCGAGAACTGGCACCTGTGGATCGCGGTGGACGTGATCTACGTCGGCCTGTACGCGTCGCGGGCGCTGCCGCTCACGGCCGTGCTGTACGCGATCTTCCTCGCGATGTGCATCGCCGGCCTGCTCGAGTGGCGGCGGAGCGAAGCCCATGCGCTGACCGCAGGCCCGTCGTGTTGACCGTCCCGCTCGCGGCCATTGCAGCCCCGCCGGTGGCGGGGCGAAGGAATTCAGGGGATCCTGAGCACCACCGAGCCCTTGGCGTCGCGGAGGCGGACATCGTCGGGGCCGATCTCCTCGACGGTAAACCCCTCGATGATGCTGCCGATCATGACCTGCTGGCCGTTGATGCCGGCAAACGGGGCCTTCGAGCGGTACACGATGTAGTCGAGGTGGAACTTGGCGTAGCCGAGGTCGGCGTCGAGCCCGAAGGTGCGTTCGCGCCCTCCCGCGGCGGCGGTTACGGGGGTCTGTCGGGCGGCAACGGGCGCCGTCTTGGGGTGTTCCTGTGCGGGAGCGACGGGCAGCGCCTGGCGCTCCGTGCCCGCCGGAGGCCGAACAGGCCGCACCGTCTCCGGCGCCGGGGCCGTCGCGGCGACCGTGTCATTTCTGGGTGCAGGCGCCGGCCCGGGCGCTGCCGCCCGCCCGGCCGCGGTCTCGAACGTTGCGGGTGGCGCGGCCACCGCCGGACCCGCGTGCGTTGGAGGGTTGGCGTCCGCTGCCGTGGGTGCGGGGGCTGGGGCCGGCCGGCGCGCCGCCGGTCCGGCCGCGGCGGCGGATGTCGAGACGGAGGCCGGCGGGGTACCGCCGCGACCGGGGAGGAGCCACCAGGCGACGGCGCCGCCTGCGACCCCGGCGGCGAGGGCCGCCCCGCCGAGGAGCCAGCCGAGACCGATCCGCGGCCCGCGGGCGCCGAGAACGACGGTGGTGCGGAACACGACGCCGCGCTGGTGCGCGCCCCCGGCGAGCGACTCCGCCCGCGCTTTGCGCAGCGCCTCGCTGACCAGGCTCATCGGTCGTCCCCCTCGAGGTCGCGCACCGCGCGCCGCACCTGCCACCAGCTGAGTAGGTCGCGTTCCTCCACGTAGCCGGCGAGCAGCGTCTTGTCGCAGACCGCGTTGATCAGGCGAGGCACGCCGCGCGAGTGGCGGTGGATCGCCCGGACCGCCGCGGGCGTGAACGTGGGGCGGCCGTTGGCGCCGGCCACGGCGAGGCGGTGGAGGATGTACGCCTCGGTCTCCTCCGGCTCGATCGGGCCGAGGTGGTAGCGCACGGTGATGCGCTGCCGCAGCTGGCGCAGCTCGGCGCGCTCGAGGCGGTCGCGCAGCTCCGGCTGGCCGAGGAGGACGATCTGGAGCAGCTTGCGGTCGTCGGTCTCGAGGTTGGAGAGCAGGCGGACCTCCTCCAGCATGTCGTCGGTGAGGTCCTGCGCCTCGTCCACGAACAGCACCACGTCCTGGCCCGCCTGGAGGCGGGCAAGGAGGAACTCGTTGAGGCGGCGGGTGAGGCGGAGGCGGTCGTTGCCGGTGTCGGGGAGGCCGAGCTCGTGCAGGATCGCGCGCAGGAGCTGAATCGGGCTCATCACCGGGTTGAAGATCAGCGCGGTCGCATAGCCCGGCCCGAGTTCCTCGAGGATCGCGCGGCACAGCGTGCTCTTGCCCGCCCCGACCTCGCCGGTGATCTGGATGAACCCCTTGCGCTGCGTGATGCCGTACAGCATGTGCTCGAACGCCTCGCGGTGCCGGCGCGAGAAGAACAGGTAGCGCGGGTCCGGCGTGATCGAGAACGGCGGGGCCGAAAGGCCGTAGAACTGTTCGTACATGGCGCGCCTGCTCCCCCTTGCGTGTACGGCGCCGGGCAGCGTTTCATTGTACGCGCAGGCCCCACGCCGCTGCCGGCCGCCGTACGAGACATCGGGGCGGGCGTGGCCTATTCTGAGGTCGGATGAGTGCGCGGAACCTGAATTCGTCCGCCGCCGACGGCGAGCCGACCGGCACGGTCTTCAACGTGCAGCGGGCGTCGTTCCACGACGGGCCCGGCATCCGGACGACGGTTTTCCTCAAGGGGTGCCCGTTGCGCTGCCCCTGGTGTCACAACCCGGAGGGGATCGCGTTCGCGCCGGAGGTGCTGGTCAACGCGGCCCGCTGCCTGGACTGCGGCGCGTGCGTCGACGCCTGCGAACGGCCGGATGGTCCGTTGCCGGCCGGGGCGGCGGTCGGGTCGGAGGGGTGCACGGGGTGCCTGAAGTGTGCCGAGGCGTGCCCGGCGCGGGCGCGCGAGATCGCCGGACGCCGCTGGACCGTGGCCGAAGTGGCGGCCGAAGTCGTGCGCGACCGCATGGCGTACGAGGAGTCGGGCGGCGGGGTGACGTTCTCCGGCGGCGAGCCGCTGGCGCAGGCCCCGTTCCTCCTCGCTTGCCTCGAGGTGTGCCGCCGCGCCGGGCTGCACACGGCGGTGGACACTTGCGGTCTCGGGCCGCGCGAGGCGGCGCTGGCGGTCGCCGAGCGCGCCGACCTGCTCCTGTGGGACGTCAAGACGCTCGACCCCGCGCGTCATCTCGCCCTCACCGGGGCGCCGCTCGATCCGATCCTCGCCAACCTCGCGGCGGTGGCGCGCGGCGGCGTGGCGATCTGGTTGCGGGTCCCGGTCATCCCGGGGCTGAACGACGACGAGGCCGGCCTGGCCGCCGTCGCGCGCCTCGCGGCCGCGACGCCGAACGTGCGGCGGGTGAGCCTGCTGCCGTACCATCGCACCGCCGCCGGCAAGCGGGCGCGGCTCGGGCGCGAGGACCCGCTCGCCGGTACCGTGGCGCCGCCGCCGGAACGGATGGCATCGCTCGCGGCGGTCTTTGCGCCGCTCGGGGTTCCGACGACGATCGGAGGATGAGGCGATGAACGAACGCACCCGCCGGCTCCGGCAGGAGACCCTCGACGCCGTCCCCACGCTCTCCGGGGAGCGCGCCGCGCTGATGACTGAGTTCTACCGCGACAACCTCGGGCGCTGGTCGCCGCCGGTGCTGCGCGCGCGGGCGTTCCGCCACCTGTGCGAGCGCAAGACGATCTGGATCGGCGACGGCGAGCTGATTGTCGGCGAGCGCGGGCCGCGCCCGAAAGCGGTGCCGACGTACCCGGAGCTGACCTGCCACAGCCTCGAGGACCTGGCGATCCTCGACTCGCGGCCGAAGACCCCGTACCGCGCGCCGGCCGAGTGCCGCGAGCTGTACGAGCGCACCGTGATCCCGTTCTGGCGCGGGCGCTCGCTGCGCGACCGGATGTTCGCGATGCTGCCGGAGGAGTGGCGCGCCGCGTACGACGCCGGGGTGTTCACCGAGTTCATGGAGCAGCGCGCCCCCGGGCACACCGTCCTCGACGACAAGATTTACCGCAAGGGGATGGTCGACTTCAAGGTCGACATCGCGCGCGCCAGGGCCGCGCTCGACTTCGCCGGCGACGCACAGGCGTACGACCGGCGCGAGCAGCTCGACGCGATGGAGATCGCCTGCGACGCGGTCGTCCTCTTCGCCGAGCGCCACGCCGCGCTGGCCGAGGAGATGGCCGCCGCCGCCGATCCGCAGCGGCGGGCCGAGCTCGAGCGCATCGCGGCGGTGTGCCGCCGCGTCCCGGCACACGCGCCGCGCGACTTCCACGAGGCGCTGCAGGCGTACTGGTTCTGCCACCTCGGCGTGATCACCGAGCTGAACGGCTGGGACGCGTTCAACCCCGGGCACCTCGACCAGCACCTGCTGCCGTTCTACCGCCGCGGTCTCGCCGACGGCACGCTGACCGAGGCGTCGGCACGCGAGTTGCTCGAGTGCTTCTTCGTCAAGTTCAACAACCACCCGGCGCCGCCCAAGGTCGGGGTCACGGCCGAGGAGAGCGGCACCTACACCGACTTCGCCAACATCAACCTCGGCGGCCTGCTCGCCGACGGCTCCGACGGCGCCAACGAGGTCACGCACCTGCTGCTCGAGATCGTCGACGAGATGCACCTGCTGCAGCCGTCGTCGAACCTGCAGCTCTCGCGCAAGACGCCCGGCCCGGTCCTCGAGCACGCCCTGCGGGTCATCCGCAAGGGGTACGGTTTTCCGTCGCTGTTCAACGCCGACGCGGTGGTCGAGGAGCAGCTCCGACAGGGGAAGACGCTGGAGGACGCACGGGCCGGCGGCTGCTCCGGCTGTGTCGAGGTCGGCGCCTTCGGCAAGGAAGCGTACATCCTCACCGGCTACTTCAACCTCGCCAAGGTGCTGGAGCTGGCGTTACACGACGGGGTGGACCCGCGCACCGGCGTGCGGCTCGGGCCGGCGACCGGGAGCCCCGGCGGGATGGCGGCGTTCGACGATGTGTTCGCCGCGTTCGCCGCGCAGCTGCGCCACCTCGTGGACGTCAAGGTCCGCGGCAACCAGGCGATCGAACGCCTGTACGCGACCGAGATGCCGGCGCCGTTCCTCTCTGTCCTCACCGACGACTGCATCGCCAACGGCAGGGACTACAACGCCGGCGGCGCGCGCTACAACAACACGTTCATCCAGGCGGTGGGGATCGGCACCGTCACCGACTCGCTCGCCGCGCTGCGGCGGCTGGTGTTCGAGGACCGTGCGGCGTCGCTGCCGGAACTGATCGCGGCGCTTGACGCGGACTTCGCGGGGGACGAGCCGCTACGCTCCCGCCTGGTCAACACGATGCCGAAGTACGGCAACGACGACGATGCGGCCGACGACCTCATGGTGCGGACGTTCGCCGCGGCGTTTGCCTGCATCGACGGCCGCCCCACGGCGAGGGGCGGCCACTACCGGCTCGAGATGCTGCCGACGACGTGCCACGTGTACTTCGGCGCGGTGTGCGGCGCCACCCCCGACGGGCGCCGGGCAGGGAAGCCGCTGTCGGAGGGGATCTCGCCGGTGCAGGGCGCGGACCGGCGCGGCCCGACCGCGGTGTTCCGCTCGGCCGCCAAGATGGACCACGTCAAGACCGGAGGCACGCTGCTCAACATGAAGTTCACGCCGGAGGTCCTCGCCGGAGATGAGGGGATTGCCCGCCTCGCGCAGCTGGTGCGGAGCTACTTCAAGGCCGACGGGCACCACGTCCAGTTCAACGTGGTCTCCGCCGCCACGCTGCGCAGC
>NCBR01000240.1 GCA_002279285.1 Acidobacteria bacterium 37-71-11 | reverse complement strand
GGAGCCGCGCGTGGCGACGGCCAAACGAACGATGCTCTACATGGCAGCGTCGCTGGCACTCACCGCCGGTGGGATCCTGGTCTGCTACCTCCTCTGGCATGCGTCGCCGGAAGTGGGCCGGACGATGAACGCCGTGCTGCTCGACCGGGTCATGGGATCGTGGGTGCTGGGGGGGTGGCCGGTCGGCGCGTGGCTCGTCGTCATTACCCTGGTGTCCGAGGGAGCACTCCTGTTCGTGGCCGCCCAGACGGGGTTCATCGACGGGCCGAGGGTCCTGTCGAACATGGCGATGGACTCGTGGATGCCGCACGCGTTCGCCAACCTCTCGGAGCGGCTCGTCACGAAGAACGGCATCATCCTCATGGCGGGAGCCTCGGCGAGCCTGTTGATCTACTCGAAGGGGAGGGTGTCGTTCCTCGTCGTGCTGTACGCGATCAACGTTTTCATCACGTTCAGCCTGACGCAGATCAGCATGGCGCGGATGTGGATCACGGACCGTCGCCTCCACCCCGGCTGGGTCGGCAAGGTGGCCCTCCATGCGGTGACGCTCGTCCTTTGCATCGCCATCCTCGTCATCACCACGTTCGAGAAGTTCACCGAGGGCGCCTGGCTGACGTTCGTCATCACATCCGGCCTGATTGCGGTCTGCATCCTCGTGCGCCGCCACTACCAGGGCATCCAGCGCGAGATCGCCGGCCTGGACGCGATCCTCTCCGAGATCCCGACCGAACCGGTGGCGGCGCCGGCGCCTCCGGTCGACCCCGCCGCTCCGGTGGCGATCCTGATGGTGTCCGGCTACGGCGGCCTCGGCGTGCACGCCCTGTTGACGATCCAGAGGCTCTTCCCCGGGTACTACAGGAACATCGTCTTTCTCTCCGTCGGCGTCGTCGACTCCGGACATTTCAAGGGGAGGACCGAGGTGGATTCCCTGATCGCCAGCACCGAGAGCAGCCTGCGGCGCTACGTCGACTTCGCGCACCGCCTCGGTTTCGCGGCTGAATCGCGGTACAGGATCGGGACCGACGTCGTCCTCGATGCCGAGCAACTCTGCCACGAGGTGCAGCGGGAGTTCCCGAAAGGGGTCGTCTTCCTGGGGAAACTCGTGTTCGCGCAGGAGAAGTTCTACTATCGCTTCCTCCACAACGACACCGCGTTCGCGATTCAACGGAGGCTGCAGTTCTCCGGTCTGCCGACGATCGTCCTGCCGATCCGGATGGGTATTACCAGAGGGTAAGGCGGCCCGCGGACTCGCCGACGCTCCGCCGGAGCGCGTGCAACAACCTTGCCGACAAGGACATCGCGAGCACATGCGGCGCTGTTGCGCGAATCATTGACACTCCATTTCGCGGGGTCTTCTGAATGATGTAGGATTGAACATGTCCGTGGGGGTGGCGATGGTTCTGCTCGCGGTGGAGTCTGAGAATGGAGCCGTGCTCAATTACCGGCTCGAGAAGAACCAGATTACGGTCGGTTCCTCGAGCAGGAACGACGTCGTGGTGCGATCGCCGGCTGTCGCGGACCGCCACCTGGTCATGCACCGGAACGGGGACAGGTTTACGTTCGTGACGGTCGATCGACAAACCGTGGTCCTCAACGGCGAGCGGCGATCGCGCGGCGTGCTCTATCCGGGCGACCGGATCCGGCTCGGGCCGATGACCCTGGTGTTTCGCGGCTCGGAGACCGCGGGCGCCGAGGCCATCCCGGATGCGGTTCCGTCCGGGGAGAGCGCGGCTCCGTCGTCTCCGGCCCGGGACGACGCGCCACAGTTGGCGTTCCTCTCCGACCCGGCCGGGTTCGCGAAGACGCGTTTGGAGCTGATGGCCGCGCTGGGGACGCCGCGCAGCGACTGCTTCCGGAGGGTCACCGCGCTGATCAGGGACGCACTCCCGGGTGTCGAGCTGGCAGTGCTGGTGCCGGACGGGGGCGGTGGTTTGGCGGCGCTGGCTTCGGTGTGGGAGGGGGACCTGCCCCGGTTTCCTCCGGCCGGGCTCGCCGACCTGACGACCCCCGGACGGTACGCCCAGATCGGCGGCGGAGGCTCTGCGACGGTCGTCTATCCGATCTCGGCGCTCGACGGCGAGGCCGTGGGCGCGATCGCGGCCCGGCCCGCGGGGATGCTCGGCAACGAGGGCGTCGGGCTGCTCGGCGAGACGGCCCGGCTGCTCGGCCTGCGCTGGCGCGAGATCGGCCGGGCGGACACCGTCGTGCCGGGCTCGGACGTGGACGCGCGTCAAGCGCTGGGCGCCCGGGTCCCGGGCACCTCGCAGGCGGTCCAGGTGCTGCGGGCGGGAATGGTGGCCGCCGCGGTCGGGAACGATCCGGTCCTCGTCTGCGGCGGGGAAGGGGTCGGGCGCACTGAGATGGCGCGCCTGCTCTCGACGATCGGGCCGGGGCGGGGGCGGCCGGTCGTGGTGGTGGATGCGGTTGGGGCCGACGAACGCGCGGTGCGCCGGGAGCTGTTCGGACCCACCGGCGTCCCGAGCCTCGCCGACAGGGTCGAGGGTGCGGTCGAGCGGGCGCGCGGCGGCGTCTTGATCCTGCGCAGCGCGGACCGCCTGCCGCTGCCGTTGCAGGCCGAACTCGCGGGCTTGATCTCGGCGCAGCAGCGCGAACCGGCGGGTGTCGGCTCGGTGCGCTGGGTCGTCACCTGCGGCGAGGACCCGCTCGCTCTCGTGCAGCAGGGCAAGCTGGAACCGGCGTTCTTCCTGGTCTTCTCGCACCGGATGCTGCGCGTGCCGCGCCTGGCGGAACGCCGCGAGGACCTGCCACTGTTGATCGCCGGGATGCTCGTACGAGTCGCCAAGGAGCAGAGCAAGAGCATCCGCGGGATCACGTTGGAGTGCCTCAACACACTTCTGGCGCAGCCGTTCCCCGGCGAGATGGCGGAGCTGGTCGGAGCGATCAACCGGTTCGTCACGGCGACCCCTGACGGCGAAATGGTCAGGTGTGAGGAACTGTCGCGGGGCGGCGGGGACGACCCGGCCCGCGGGTCCCAGGCGGCCACCAGCCTCGCCGATGTGCTGGCCTCCGACAACCTCAAACAGGTCGTGCCGCGCGTCGAGCAGCTCATCATCGACCGCGTGATGCGGCAGATGAAGGGCAATCAGTCAAAGGGTGCGCGAGCGCTCGGGATCTCGCGGGGCGCCCTGATCGCCAAGCTCAAGGAGTACGAGGTGCCCGACTACCGGTTCCTGCGCCGGAGGCAGGGCAGAACGTAGCGCTGGCCCGGGGCTGGCGGCGTCACGGCCGCGCCGGGATCCCGTCGAGACGGCGGCTACGGTCTCTTGAAGACGAACGCCCCCGGCAGCAAGGCGTCGAGCGACGTGACCTGCCGGTCCCCGCCGGTGGACGTGGCCAGAATCACCGGCATCGCCGCCGCGAACTCCGCCAGGACCTGGCGGCATGCGCCGCACGGTGCGACCGCCGGGCCGTTGGCCACGACGGCCACCGCCGCCGGCCGCGCGCCGGCGACGACCGCCGCCGCCACCGCGTTACGCTCGGCGCAGACCGTGAGGCCGAACGAGCTGTTCTCCACGTTGCACCCGGGGAAGACCCGCCCGTCCTCGGCAAGGACCGCCGCGCCGACGGGAAACTTCGAATAGGGAGCGTACGCCGTCGCCTGAGCGCGGCGTGCCGCCTCGACCAACCGCTCGATGACCACCGGCGCCAGTTCCAGGGAATGGAAGCCGGCCAGGCACGCACGCTCGAACGCCCCAGAATCTCAGCGGTCGTCACGACCTTCAACGAGGAGCACAACGTCGGCGACTGCATCGCTTCACTGGAGTGGTGCGACGAGATCGTGGTGGTGGACTCGTACTCCACCGACCGGACCCCCGAGATCGCTCGGGGTTGCGACAAGGTGCACTTCTTCCAACGGCCGTACCGCGGTTCCGCCTCGCAGAAGAACTGGGCGATGGACCAGACCCGCTTCGAGTGGATCCTCATCTTCGACGCGGACGAGCGCTGTACGCCCCAGCTCCAAGCCGAGATCACCTCGCTGCTCGTCTCCGGGCCGCGCGCGGAGGCGTACGTCATCAAGCGCCGGGCGTACTTCATGGACCGCGTCATCCGCTACTCGGGGTGGCAGCACGACCGGGTGGTGCGTCTCGTCAAGCGTGGGGCAGGCCGCTACCCGAACAAGCGCGTGCACGCAGACATGCAGACGAGGGGCCCGGCGCCGGTGCTGAAGAGCCCGATGCTGCACTTCATGATCGAATCGTTCGACCAGTACCTGCCGCGCATCGTCAAGTACGGGTTCTGGGGCGCGGCGCAGGGATGGAAGACGAACCGGACCTCGGGCCTCGCCGGGGTGTTCGGGCGCCCGCTCTGGCGCTTCCTGCGGATGTACGTCTTCCAGTTCGGCTTCCTCGACGGGATGGCGGGGTTGGTCTTCTGCATGCTGCAGGCGTTCGGGACCTACCTCAAATGGGCGATCTTGTGGGAGTGGCGCGCCAACGCCGCCCGCGGCCGGATGCCGAAGCTGCCGGAGTTCGACGACGACGAGTCGGTGTGGGCGTGGGGCCAGGGGTCGGACGGCGGGACGACAGCCGGGACGTGACGGCCCGCCGTTGCCCCGTCACTCGCCCGCGGCGCGCCGCAGACGCGCGAGAAACGCCGCTGGGGGCTCGAAACCGGTGAGGCGCGTCGCGGCGACTTCCTTGCCG
>NCBR01000064.1 GCA_002279285.1 Acidobacteria bacterium 37-71-11 | reverse complement strand
ACCGAGGGTCTCTCCGAGGGAGGAGAACAGCGAGGGGCCCCGCCGCGGGACGCCCGCTCGGTCGCACGCGCAGGCGGGTCGGAGGGCGGCGCTCGATGCGCCGCCCGAGCGACCACGGCCGCAGCCCGCGGGGCAAAACAGAGGCCTCACGCAGTGAAAGCAAACGAGCGGTGCGAGGGCGGCCAAGGGGCGAACCGCCGCGCCTTTGCGAACGACGTCAGAGCCCAGGGAGTGAAGGGGAGCGCAGCGGCCCGCTGGAGTAAACTCTGGGGCCATGGAAGCCGCCGGACGCGTCCTGATCGTCGATGACGACGCCGCCAACCGCCTGGTGGTGCGGACGATCCTGACGGGCGCCGGCTTCGAGGTCGGCGAGGCGGGGGATGCGTTCACGGCGATCGACGCGATCGACCACGACAGCCCGCACGCCGTGCTGCTCGACATCAAGATGCCCGGGATGGACGGGCTCGGCCTGCTCCAGAACCTGCGCCAGCGCGGGATCGATGTCCCGGTGGTGGTGCTGACCGGCCACGGCGACGAGTTCACCGCGGCCTCGTGCCTGCACGCCGGGGCCGACGCCTTCCTCGACAAGCCGCCCGAGCGGGCGAAGCTGATCCTTGCCGTGCAAGGGGCCGTCGCGCGCGGCAAGCTGACCGAGGAGAACCGGCGCCTGAAGGGGACCGGCGAGGAGCCGCCGCCGCTGTTGGGGGGTTCTCCCGACATGATGGCGCTGCGCGAAGAGATCGCCCGCGTCGCCCCCTCGCGCGCCACGGTCCTGGTGGTCGGCGAGTCGGGTACGGGGAAGGAGCTGGTCGCGCGGCGGGTGCACCACCTCTCGCCGCGGGCGCGCGCTCCGTTCGTGCGCGTCAACTGCGCGGCGATCCCCGAGGAGCTCATCGAGTCGGAGCTGTTCGGCCACGAGAAGGGCTCGTTCACCGGCGCGGTGCGCAAGCAGACCGGCAAGTTCGTACAGGCCGACGGCGGGACGATCTTCCTCGACGAGGTCGGCGACATGTCGCTGCGCACCCAGGCCAAGGTGCTACGGGTGCTTCAGGACGGCGAGGTCGAGCCGGTCGGCGCTGGCGCCGTGGGGCACGTGGACGTGCGGGTGATCGCGGCCACCAACAAGGACCTCCCCGAGGAGGTCAAAGCCGGCCGGTTCCGCGAGGACCTCTACTTCCGCCTCTCGGTGGTCGTGCTGCGCACGCCGCCGCTGCGTTCGCACCCCGACGACATTCCGGCGCTCGTCGAGCACTTCACCGCCGTCGCGTGCCACGAGTACAACCGCCGTCCCAAACGCTGGACGCCGCCGGCGCTCGCTCAGCTCGCCGCCTACCCGTTCCCCGGCAACGTGCGCGAGCTCAAGAACATCGTCGAACGGGCGGTGATCATGCAGCTGGAGGACGACATCCGCGCCATCGACCTGTTGCCGGTGGCCTCCAGCGCCGCTCCCGCCGACGAGGGGCTTTTCGCCGCTCCGACCCTGGCGGAGTTCCAGGAGCGGGCGGAGCGCGCCTACCTCGTGCGCCAGCTCCAGCACCACGGCTGGAACGTGGCCGCCACGGCGCGCGCGATCAACACGCCGAGGTCGAACCTGTACAAGAAGATCGAGGCCTACGGCCTCTCCCGGGAGGGATGAATGGGTGGGATCACCCTCGAGGACATGACGGCGGCGGGGGCGCTGCTGGAAGGCCACTTCAAGCTCTCGTCCGGGCGGCACTCGTCGCGCTACATGCAGTGCGCACTCTACCTCGCCGAACCGGCGCGCGCCGAGGCGGCCGGGCGTCAGCTCGCCGCCCGGCTCAAGAGTGCGGCGGCGCAGGTCGTCGTCGCCCCCGCGCTCGGCGGCGTGATCATCGGCCACGAGGTCGCACGCGCCCTCGTGGACGTGCCGTTCTTCTTCACGGAGAGGGCGGACGGCGAGATGGTGCTGCGGCGCGGCTTCGCCGTCGAGCTCGGGTCCCGGGTGCTCGTGGTCGAAGACGTGGTGACGACCGGCGGTTCGACGCGCGAGGTGATGGACGTGGTGAGCCGCCAGGGCGGCGTGGTCGTGGGCGTCGCCGCGATCGTCAACCGTTCCGGGCAGGAGAACCCGTTCGCGCCGTTGCCGTTCACCGCGCTGCTCACGGTCGAGGTGCCGAGCTGGGCTCCCGAGGCGTGCCCGCTGTGCGCCTCCGGCATCCCGATCGCCAAGCCCGGCTCGCGTCCGGACGCCAACCCGCGCTAGGAGCCCCTTCCTGACCTCTTCGTAGCGGCCGCCCGCCGGGCGGCCGGTCGTTGGGTAAGGTGGCGAGGGCGTTTGCCGTCCGCCACCTCAGCCTCACAGAACCAGCCACGCCCAGTTGGCGATGACCGCCGCGACGATGACGGCGCGCAGCCAGCGGGGGAGCGGCGCCGGCACGTCGGGGACCGGCCAACGGAGCGCGGCCCACAGGGGCGCGGCCAGGCCGCCCGCGAAGAAGGCGACCCCCGCGAGCGTCGCGAGCGGGTTGGCGGCGAGCGCGGCGCCGAGGCGGCCGTGCATGAGGGCGACCGCGGCGTGCGTCGTGCCGCAGGTGGGGCACGGGATCCCGGTGATCGCCCGGAACGGGCACGCCGGCATCAGCGGCGCCACCGCGAGCCAGAACGGGCGCAGCACCAACGCGGAGGCCGCCACCACACCCCAGAGGAGCGCCAGCTGGCGCTCCTCGCGGGTGGGCGGACGCAACTTCACCGCGCCGGCTCAGCGGCCGAACTGGCCGAAGTGGCCGAGGTGGCCGACGGCGGCCATGATCGCGGCGCCGAAGGCGACGGCGATCACCGCCACGCAGACGCAGCACAGGACGACCGGCAACAGCACGGCGAGGGCGGCCTTTCCCTGCGTCGTACGATGGGCGGCGGCGAGCCCGACGATGTAGAGGAACAGCGCCCAGAAGAACCCGATCAACCCGCCGCAGAACGGCACGATCTGGAGGACCTGAACGGTCCCGGCGTAGCAGACGACCCGGACCGTCGAAGCGAACCCGGTCTTGGCCCCCCCGGCCAGCATCAGGAACAGGTGGACGATCGCGGACCAGACGAACACCCCGATCAGGACGAAGATCGGCGCCAGCACCATCAAGGTGATGTTGACGGCGAGCGGGAGGTGGAAGCCGCGGTTCATCCCGGGCAGCAGGTTCTGCATCGCGCTGCGGAAGGCGATGTTGTACGCCTGGCCGGCGATCATCCCGACCCAGCCGAAGATCACGGCGTACAGCAGAGGCCGGCCCAACGAGCCGGTCAGCGACATCCGCGCGAACGCCTGACCGGGCGAGGTGAGGACGAGCTTGGCGGTCTCGTACAGCCCCTCGAGCGCCGGGTAGCCGGGTTGTTCCCACGGCAGCGGCTGAAGTTGGGGTGGCGGGGGCGCTCCTCCCGGCGGCGGCGGGACGGTTCCCGGCGGCTGCATCGCCGGCGGCACGGGCGGAGCGGGAGGGACCCCGGGGGGATAGGACGCGTCCATGATTGCCTCCTTCATCCGAGCGACCCGCGTAGTGTACCGCACCGTCGCCCTGCTCGAGCGCGAGCTGAAGATGCCGGTGACCAGGCTGCAGAGCGGCCCGCTCGGCGGCGATCTCCAGATCGGCGCGAAGATCGCGGAGGGCGCCGTCGACTTCATAAACTTCTTCCGGGGCCCGTGCGGGCCGCGGCCGCCCGACCCCGACGTCAAGGCGTTGCTGCGCATCGCGGTCGTGTGGAACATCCCGGTCGCCTGCAACCGCGCCCCGGCCGACTTCACGATCTCCTCGCCGCTGATGGGCGAGCCGTACGACCACCTCTTCCCCGCCTACGACGCCTACCGCCGCCGCGCCCTCCCGCCGCCCGACGCGTAGGCACGGCGCGACGCGCCGCGAGCGCGGGCGATGAGGCTTGCCAAGAGACAAACGACAGGCGGCTCTGGCGCCACAGAAGCCACGCCGCCGTGGCCCACGGACGCTCTGGTCGGACGACGGGCTCCTCGGTCACATCCGGGCGGTGCTCGAGGCCGACGAGTTCGTCGGCGAGGGGTATCGCAAGATCTGGGCGCGCCTGCGGGTGGCCGGCGTACGGACATCGAAGCGTCGCACGCTGCGTCTGATGCGGGAGCACAACCTGCTGGCGCCGGCCCGAGCCGGGCAGCCGCACGGTCCCAAGGCACACGGCGGGACGATCACCGCCAGTACACCGGATGAACTCTGGGGCATCGACATCACCTCGACCCTGACCCGCCACGAGGGCACCGCCAACGTCTTCGTCCTGGTCGATCACTGCACGGCCGAGTGCCTGGGGCTGCACGTCGCGGCGCGAGCCACTCGCTTCGAAGCCACCGAGCCGCTGCGCCAAGCCGTCCCGTTCGCCTACGGGGCGTACGAGCAAGACCGCGCCGCGGGGCTGCGGCTGCGCCATGACCACGGCAGCCAGTTCATCAGTGATCACTTCCAGGCTGAGCTTCGCTTCCTTGGCATCGAGTCGTCCCCCGCGTTTGTCCGCGAGCCCGAAGGCAACGGCTGCGCCGAGCGCTGCGCTCAACGGAGAGCTGCCGGTGCCCGGCATGATCGGCGTGGTGCAGACGTTTGGCGATGACCACTGCTGGCACCCGCACCTGCATGCCCTCGTCACTCGCGGTGGCTGGGATCGTGTAGGCCAGTGGGCGCCGGTCCCCTTTGTGGACGGGGAGGCTACGGCGCTGGTGTTCAGGCACAAGGTGTTCTCGTTCCTGCAGGCGGAGGGGTTGCTCTCCGAGGAGCGCGCGCGGCTGCTGCTGTCCTGGCGGCACTCGGGCTTCTCGGTACACACCTCGGTCACGGTGCCGCGCGATGATCGGGACGGTCTCGAGCGCCTCACCCGCTACCTCCTGCGTCCACCGGTGAGCCTCGAGCGGCTGAAGGTCGGCGAGCATGCCCTGGCGATCGCGTATGCCGCGCGCTGCAAGCCGGGGCTCCAGGCGTCTACCGCGGCGGCGCCAGTGGACCCCAAGGACTTCCTTGCTCGGGTGGTCATGCACATCCCCGATCCGCGCCGGCACGTTATCCGGTACTACGGGGCGTACTCGAGCGTCGTCAGAGCCCGGCGGGCGCTCGCGGCCGTCGGCGGTGGGGCTGCGCCGGCGCCGCCGTCCGCCGAGCACGAGCCGGCCAGCCTTGAGTGGAAGGCAGCCCGCCGCCGCTGGGCGTCGCTTGGGTGCATGGCGTGCCCCGTCGTCTCCAGCACCCTCAACCACCCCGGTTCACCCCAATGCGGCTCCAGTTGATCTTGATCACGCCTCAGCCGCGTGTACAATCAACCTCAAGTGAGAAAGGAAATTCCTAGCCATGATTCATGGCGGCGGGCAGCGGGCGGGTCCGGCAGGTCTGCGGCCTTGCGGCCGGCCGGACCCGAACGCCGTCGAGTGAGCGATCGGTGCTGTGCTCCACCGGACCGGTGGTGGCGATCTTCCTGCTGTGAACCTGTTCTCCATCAGGGGACCTACATGCACATTAGGCATCTCGGTCGTGCGGCACTCATCCTTCTCTTCCTCTTGCTCCCCTCGCTCGCGTCTCCGTGGGGATCGGTCGCGCCGGGGCAGACGCATCAGTACATCATCGGCGCCGCCTACGAGCGACTGAAGGCGGACCCCGCCTTCGCGCCGGATCTCTTTCCCGCCTTGAGCGTCATCAAGGCGCATGAGGGGGCGGAATGGACCGCCATCTTCCTGGTGGGAATCGGTCCTGACGCCGAGGGCATGTCGGCGTATTCCGACCACTACTTCAACCCGGTCACGGGAGAGGGCAACGGTCCCAACGCCTCGGCCAAGTACTTCACCTACCTGGCCCGCCAGAACGTCGCGCGCACGGTGACCACGGATGCCAGCGGAAAAGCCGCGGCCTGGAGCGCCCATTTCCTAGCCGACATGTTCGTGCCCTACCACGTCATCGGCACTACGCGTGCCCAGGCGGAGCGGATCTGGGCGGAGCAGACGGTGAAACACGCCGGGACGATTAACCTGGGCTTCTCGGTCATCGGGTCCTTCAAGCTCTCCTACGCCACACCCGTCAAGGGGGGAAGCCGCAACTTCCACACCGAGTTGTCGCGCTTCATCACCCAGACCGACCCGTCGGTGGCCGACTGGTTCGACGCCTGGTACTACAACGGCAACACCGACACGATGATGGTGAAGACCTCCAGTCATGTCGCCTGGGAAGGGGCTCCCCATTTCTCGGCGTACGGCCTCCCAACCATGGTCGGCGAGTACCACCGCCGCGCCGGGACGGGGCTCCCCGGCTACGTTCCCACCTGGGAGAATGCCGCTCCAGGTTTCACCAGCCCCTGGGATGGCCAGGCGGGACGGGTGCGCGAGCTGGCCGTCCGCTCCGCCACCGAAACGAGGAAGCAACTGGAGAGCTACTTCGACGACCCAACGCCGGCCCTGGCCGAAGCCGTGCGGACCGTCTACAGCATGTGGCGATCGTCCATCTCGGGCCTGCGGCCGGCCATCGACGTCCAGCCCGACGGCCCCAACCGCTACAAGGTCAACGCCACGATCGGGAACTACGCCAGCGCGCTCGTGAAGTCGGTCCAGGCCAGGCTCTCGGCCGAGGGCTGCACCGTCTCCGGTGAGGCCGTCCAGGCGATCGAATGGTCGATCCCCGCGGACGGCAGGGTGGCCGCGCGCGCCTGGGAGGTGAAGACCGCCGGCACACCCTGCCGACTGACCCTCGAAGTGATCGGCTCCTACCCAATCCCCGACCTGCAGTACGCCTCGGTGGCGCGCACGCTCGCGCCGCTGCCCGCGCCGCCCGACAAGCCCGTGCCCGACAAGCCCGTGCCCGCCAAACCGGTACCCGCCAAGCCCGTAGCCGACGCGCCGCCCGGCATCACGACGCCCGTCATCTCTCCGGCCCCGGCTCCGTCCGGAGGCGTCTGGGTGCTCGAGAAGTCGGAGTTCGTCGTCGAAAAGGTGGACGCCGCGTTCATGCAGAAGTCCCATCCGACCGAGTCGGGCGCAGACGGCTCGGGCAGCGCGGGGAGCACCTTCGGCGATCCCCCGCGCAGCTGGCGCGTGAAGATCTCGTGGACCCCGCCCCCCCGGGTGCTCGTCCCCGGCAGAGAGGTTAACTTCACCGTCTCGGTCTCGGACGCGGGAAGCAGTGACCCCGGGGCTGGGGGCTTCGGGAGTGTCGGCGCGAACTGCCCCGACCTCAGCGCGGTGTGGTACGGGCCCGCGGCAGGGTTCGACCTAAAGGTCGGCCAGCGGAGCAAGGAGGCCAGCAAGGCCTACACGCCCCCGAAAGCCCGACCCGGAACCGTCCTGCTCATCATCGCGGACTACGGCGTGTACAGCCGGAGACAGCAGTTCGTCTACACCTATAAGTTCACGCTGGACGGCGCGAATGCGCCCGCTCCGGTCACCGTGTCTCCGGCTCCGCCAGAGGCGCCGCTGGTGGAGGCCACCGTCTTCGACAGCATGAACATCTTCGGCGTGGCCAATCAGCCGACGGCTCCGTCGACGTTCACCATCCGGCGTCCCCAGATCATCACGTCGATCATGACCTACCACTGGAATTCGGGCCGGGGCACGCGCACCGGCACGATCGCGCTTCGCGATGCGAGCGGGCGAATCCACGGCCCCTGGCCAGTGACTGGAGCACCGGGTCAGGGCGGCGTTTCCAACGCCAGCTGGACGTGCCAGCCAAACGTCGAGGTCCCGGCCGGCACCTACACGATCGTCGATTCGGAGCCGGCCACGTGGTCGCAGAACTCGCAATCGGGGGGGCGCGGCATGGCGGTTGTGCGGGGCGCGTCGAAGCAGTGAACGAGGCGGTGGCGTCCTCAACATGGTGGACGCGGTGGCCCGGCGGTTCGAGGGGGTCCCCATCAAGGCCGTGATCGGAGGGTTCCACCTCACAGGCCTGCCGCCATTCTCCGGCATCGCGGGCAGCCGGCAGGAGGTGCGGGAGATCGCCGCCGCCCTGCTGGCCTACCCCGTCGACACGGTCTACACCGGGCACTGCACCGGCGCCAAGGCGTTCGGCGTCCTCAAGTCGGTCATGGGGGAGCGGATCGCCGATCTCCGCACCGGCACCCGCCTCGAAATCTAGCCCGTCTGCGCCGGCGGGCGGTCGCGTCAGCTGTCACTGCCGGCCACCAGCCACGTCTCTTCGACCCACGACCCACGATCCACGGTCGTTGCTGACCACGGACCACTGACCACGGTCTCTACGCCATCGAGCGCAGCGCGCGGCCGAGGCGGTCGATCGCCCCCGCCGCGTCCTCGCGCGTGATGTCGAGGTACGGCCGGAAGCGGACCGATTTCGCCCCGCACGGCAGCACGAGCAACCCCTGCTGGCGGCAGGCGACGATCGCGTTGCCGCGGGCCTCCGCGTCGGGGAAGTCGAACGCGATCATGAGGCCGCGCCCGCGCGCCTGCGACAGGAGGTGCGGGAACTCGCGCTGGAGCGCCGTCAGGCCTTCGAGGAGGAACGCGCCCTGGATGCGGGCGTTGTCCACCAGGTTCTCCTGCGCCACCAGCTCGAGCACCCGAGTGGCGCGCACCATGTCGGTGAGGTTGCCGCCCCAGGTCGAGTTGATCCGCGAGGAGACCTTGAAGACGTTGTCGGGGACGTTGTCGATGCGCGTGTTGCACGCGATGCCGCAGGCCTGCACCTTCTTGCCGAAGACGAGGATGTCGGGCTCGACGCCGAGCCCCTGCCACGCCCACATGCTCCCGGTGATCCCGAGGCCGGTCTGCACCTCGTCGAAGATGAGGAGGAAGTCGTGGCGGTCGGCGAGCTCGCGCAGCGCGCGCAGGAACTCGGGCCGGAAGTGGTTGTCGCCCCCCTCGGCCTGGATCGGCTCGATGATCAGGCATGCGATCTCGGCGCCGTAGCGGGCCACGGCCTCCTCGATCTCGGCGACGGCGTGGGCTTCCGCGCGCTCAACCTCGGCGCGGTGCGCGTCGAGGGGGAAGACGATCTTCGGGCTCGAGATCCGCGGCCAGTCGAACTTGGGGTACAGCGCCGTCTTGCGCGGGTCGAAGGTGTTGGTGAGCGAGAGCGTGTAGCCCGAGCGGCCGTGGAACGCCTGCCGGAAGTGGATCACCTGCAGGCCGGACTCGCCGCCGAGGCCCGCCGCGCGGTTCCTCTTGGCCTTCCAGTCGAACGCGGTCTTGAGGGCGTTCTCGACCGCGAGGGAACCGCCGTCCACGACGAAGACGTGGCTCGTGTGGCTGGCCGGCAGCGCGACGTGCGAGAACGTCTCGATGAACTCCGCGAAGAAGCGGGTGTACAGGTCGGAGTTCGCCGGCTTGTGGATCGCCGCGAGCAGCAGGCGCTCGCGGAACTCGGGGTCGGCGAGCCCGGGATGGTTCCACCCCAGGGCCTGGGAGGCGAAGTTCGAGAAGAAGTCGAGGTACGCCTTGCCGTCCCGCTCGTCGATGAGGAACGAGCCGTGCGAGCGCTCGAGATCGGGGACGATGTGGAAGCCGTCCACCAGCATGTGGTCCCCGAGCACCTCGTGGACCTCGTTGGCGCCCACACGGAAACCTCCCACCATGGCCTTCATCGCGGGACTCCTTTCCTCGTCGGAGGACGGGACAGCCGAACGGGTTACGCGGGCTTGCGGCCGGGGGCGAGAACCATCGTGAGGTCGCGCCCTTCCAGCGGGCCGGCATCGCGCTCGAGGCGGATGATCTCGGAGAGTTCTTCCTTGATCCGCTCGAGCACCTCGTAGCCGTTTTCCGGCCGCCGCATCTCGCGGCGCCGGAACATGATCGTGACCTTGACGTGTTTCCCCTGTTCGAGGAACCGTTTCACCATGGAGAGCTTGGTGTGGAAGTCGTGGTCCGCCACCCCGGGCCGGAACTTGACCTCCTTGACCTCGATCTGGTGTTCCTTGCGGCGCGCCTGCCTGGCCTTCTTCTCCTGCTCGTAACGGTACTTTCCCCAGTCCATGATCTTGCAGACGATGGGGCGGGCGGTAGGGGCGACCTCCACCAGGTCGAGGCCGCGCGTGCGGGCAAGCGCAAGGGCCTCTTCCACGGGAACGATGCCGACCTGGGAGCCGTCGGCATCGACGAGACGCACCGGCGACAGCCGGATCATCTCGTTGACGCGTGTGCGATCGCGTTCGTCGGCGATGACATCCTCCTCTTTATCGGGCGGACCTCTGGCCCGCCGTTGTCCAAGCGCTGATGCCGGACGGTGGGAGTATAGCAAAGGGCGCCGGGCCGGACGTCTGGGTCACGTTGCGTGCGGCGCGGGACGCGTGGCGGAGCCTCACGGCCGGCCGTGGGGATGCGCGGCGGCCCAGCGGGCGTGCTCGACCTTGATGCAGCGGTCCATCACGACGGCGAGGCCTGCCGCGCGCGCCTTCTCGGCGGCGGCGTTGTGTGCGAGGCCGAGCTGCATCCACACCGCCCGGGCGCCGCGGGCGATGGCGTCGTCGACGACCGCCGGGATGAACTCGGGCTTGCGGAAGACGTCCACGACGTCGATCGCGACCTCCGGCGGGATCGCGGCGAGGTCCGGGTAGCTGCGCTCGCCGAGGACCTCGCGCACCGCCGGGTTCACCGGGACGATGCGGTAGCCGTGCCGTTGCAGGTACGCCGCGACGATGTGCGACTCGCGGTCGGGCCGGTCGGAGAGCCCGACCACGGCGATCGTGCGCATCGTCGCGAGGATGCCGTCGATCTCGGCGTCGCTCGCGTTGGAGAGCGGAAACTCACAGCTCTGTTCGCCCACGGCATCCTCCCGCGTTCATTATGCCCGAGTTCGGGACGCGCCCCCGACTACGCCTTGCCCCGCGGCCGGGCCGAGCGCCACACCAGGCCGACGTGGAAACCCACGTCCGGGCTGTTGTCGAAGATGAAGAGGTTCTCGAGCAG
>NCBR01000063.1 GCA_002279285.1 Acidobacteria bacterium 37-71-11 | reverse complement strand
CTGCGAACCTCTTGGTCACGGTGCTCGGGTTGTATTTCGTGCATGGGCTCGCTATCATCCTTTTCTACCTCGGGCGCCGGTTCGGTGAGAATCGGTGGGTTCGGCTGGGCGTCATGGTGTTCGCCCTGCAGGTTCCGGTGGCCTTGGCGTTCTCGGCCCTCGGTCTGGCCGACAGCTTCTTCCGCCTGCGCCGGGGTGGAGCAGACGACGGAGGACGTGAAGCATGAAGGTGATACTCAACGACCATGTGGACCAGCTCGGGGAGCGCGGCGCGACCATCGAGGTGAAGCCGGGCTTCGCGCGCAACTACCTGATCCCGAAGGGACTCGCCTACCAGGCGACGCCCTCGAACCTGGCGCGATTCAAGCAGGACACCAGGAAATGGGAACAGGTGCAGGCCAAGGAAAAGGGCGAGGCCGAGCATATCGCCGGCCAGCTTACCGGGATCGAGCTCACGTTCGTCCGGCGCTCCGGCGAGGGCGACGCCCTATACGGCTCGGTGACCTCCTCCGACGTCGCGGATGCGCTCGCCGCGCGCGGCCTCGCCGTAGACCGCCGGCGGATCGCCCTCGAGCACGTCAAGCGCGTCGGTACGTTCACCGCTGAGGTCAAGCTGCACCGCGAGGTGCGAGTGCCGATCACCGTGCACGTCCGGTCGGAAGCGGAGAAGCAGGGGCAGGGAAGCGAGGCGTAGGTCGCTGTGAGCGACGGCCACCCCCCCGCGGGCGCGGCAGGAACCCCGGCGCAGCCACGACGCGGCGGACAGGGGTGGCTGCTGCGGCTGCTGCGGCGCGTGGCCAGAGCGACGTTGCGGCCGGAGCCCGAGCGGATCGGCGGGGATGTGGCCGCGGCCGCGGCGTTCGCGACCGCTGTGGAGCGCGAAGCGGCCGACAGGGCCGAGCTGCAGCGCCGCCTCGATGCCCGGCTCGACCAGAGCGAGGCGGCGTTCGCGGGTCTTCGCGAGGCGTTCCTCGCCACCCGCGGCGAGTTCGAAGAGGTGCGCGACCGCCGGCTGGCGGAACTTGCCGACGGGACCGTGAGGGCGAACCAGGCGGCGGCGGTGGTGCAGCGCGAGGTGGAATCGCTTCGTGACGCCCGCGTGCCGGCGGTCGAGGCCGCGCTGGCGGGGTTGCACCGTGCCGCCGTGGAGCTGCAGCGGGAAGTGGAATCGCTGCGTGACGCCCGCATCCCACAAGCCGAGGCAGGTCTCGAGCGGATGCAACGAGCCCTCGACTCGGCTCCGGCCGTCATCGCCAGCGTCCAGGCGCTCGCGGTGGAGCTGCGGGACCAGCGGCTGCCCGCGCTCTCGGCGCGCACCGACGCTCTCGTCGAGCGCCTGCACGAGGAGCTCACCGAGGCGGCGGGGCTCGCCGAGCGCGTTGCCCGGCACGAGCCGCTCCACATCGCCGTCGAGCCGGCGGTCGAGGCCCGCATCCCGGCCGCGGTCGCGGCCGCGTCGCGTTCCTTCGCAGACGAATTCCGCGGCGACCGCGGCGAGATCCTCGATCGCGCCGCCGACCACGTCCGCTTGCTGGGAGGCGCCGCGCCGGTGCTCGACGTCGGCTGCGGGCGGGGGGAGCTGCTCGAGGGGCTGCGCGACGCCGGCGTCGAGGCGCGCGGCGTGGACGCCGACCCGGCGATGGTGGCGGTGTGCCGAAGGCTTGGTCTGGCCGCGGACGAAGGCGATGCCCTCGCCGCGCTGCGCGAGGCGCCGCCGGGGAGCCTGGGCGCGGTCACGGCGGTCCACATCGTCGAGCACCTCCCGGCGGCCGGCTGGATGGCGCTCGTGGAGGGCGCGGCCGCGGCGTTGCGGCCGGGGGGCGTGCTGCTGATCGAGAGTCCGAACCCGGAGTCGCTGCGCGTCGGCGCCGGGTTGTTCTGGCTGGACCCGACGCACCGCGCCCCGGTACACCCGGAGGCGCTCGCGTTCGTCGTGAAGGCGCTCGGGCTCGAAGTGGTGGAGACGAGGTTCCTGCACCCCTTCCCGCCCGACCAGGCGCTCGCGACCCCTTCCCAGCCCGAGGCCGTGCGGGAGCTGGCGGCGAGGCTCGACGGGTGGCTCTCCGCCCCCCGCGACTACCTCCTCGTCGCGAGAAAACCTTAGCGCCACCGCTAGTGGCGCCGCCGGCGTCGGACCATCTATCCGGGCGGGGGGCCCGCGGCCGCTCCACCCAACCGCCTGGCCGCTCTTGCCCCCCGTGCCCCCCGCGAGCCGCGGCGGAGCCGCGTCTCGCCGGGCGTTGCGCTGCGCCGGTTCGCATCCTCACATAGCCTACGGCTATGCTCCGGTGCGACCGGCTTGCGCGCCTTGCGATAGGCCCAACGGCGGCGGCGCGGCTGCACGCCCCAAGCTGCGAGGCCCTGCCTTCGGTGGAGAGTCTGTCTTCGAGGGAGGCGCTCGAGGCTGCGCGGCCTGCGGCCGGCGCAGCCGGTGCTGACCACGAACCACGAACCACGAACCACGAACCACGAACCACGTGTTTCAGTGCCCGGACCCCGGTCTTTGGTGTAGCGTTGCGGGTGGGGAGGGGGCGGCCGGTGCGACCGTTCAAACTGGAGCGGTACTTCGCGGAGTACGAGTTCAAGGCCGAGCGGGTGCTGAGCGCGTCGGACTGCGAGACCCTGTCGATGGCGGAACTGCTGGGGATGGCCGCCGGCGCGAGCCTCGAGCTGTGGCGCGAGCTGCGCCTCGGGTACACCGAGACGGCCGGACACCCGCTCCTCCGCGCCGAGGTGGCCGGCCTCTACGAGACGATCGCGGCCGGCGACGTGATGATCGCGGCCCCCGAAGAGGCGATCTTCATCGCGATGCAGACGCTGCTGGCGCCGGGCGACCACGTCGTCGTCGTTTCGCCGGCGTACCAGTCGCTGTACGAGGTTGCCCGCCACATCGGTTGCGGCGTGACGCGCTGGGAACTCGAACCCGAGCGTGACGGCTGGCGGCTCGAGGTCGGCCGCCTGGGGGAGCTGGTCGAGGACCGCACGCGGATGCTGGTCATCAACTTCCCCCACAACCCGACTGGCTACACGGTGTCGCGCCCTGAGCTCGAGTCGATTGTCGAGTTCGCTCGCGCGCGAGGTCTTTATCTGTTTTCGGACGAGATGTATCGGTTGCTCGAGTACGACTCCAGCGCGCGGCTGCCCGCGGTGTGCGACCTGTATGAGAAAGGGATCTCACTGGCCGGGCTGTCGAAGGCGTTCGGACTCCCCGGTCTGCGGGTTGGGTGGCTGGCGACCCGGGAACGCACGTTGCTCGGCCGATGTCTTGCGTTCAAGGACTACACGACGATCTGCGCCGGCGCGCCGAGCGAGATCCTCGGAATCATCGCCCTCCAGAGCAGGGAGCCGATCCTCCTGCGCAACTGCGAGATCGTTGGCGGCAACCTCGCGGTCGCGGCCAGGTTCTTCGCGGAGCGCGCCGGCCTCTTCGCCTGGTTCGCGCCCAAGGCCGGCCCCGTCGCGTTTCCCCGGTGGCTGGGCGAGGAACCGGTCGAGAGTTTCTGTCGGGACGTTCTCGACGGCGTGGGCGTGATGGTCGTGCCAGGTAGTCTGTTCGAGCGCCCGGGGAACCACTTCAGGATCGGGCTGGGCCGCAGAGACTTTCCCCAGGCGCTCGGCCGGCTGGCGGAACGCCTGCGCGATCGGCGCGTCTGAGGTGTAGGAGCATTGCGCCGCCGACCATCACTTCGGCGCACCGGAGCGCGTTGGTTCACTATCGCCGGACGTGGTGGCGGAACAGGTCTTTGAGCGCCAGCAGCACCTGCACGAAGTTGTGCTCCTTGAGGAACTCCTGCAGGTCGGTGCGGGACGTGCCGGCCTGCATCTTCTCCTTGGCGGTGTCGAACAGTCCAAAGAAGTCGGAGATCGGTTTGAGGCCCAGCTTGACGAAATGGTTGCGGTACCACTGGGACTCCCGGACGCTTTCCCAGGTGCGGCTCTGCATTGCAATCACGGAGCCGTTCCAGAGGCCGTCGGCGATCGACGTCACCTCCTGGTAGATGGCGGTCAGGACGGTCGAGCTGTCGCCGCGCTTGAGTGCCGCCTCGATCTCCTGGGGCGCGAGGGCGGGAGCAGCGGTGGGCGGTGGGGCCGCCGCCGGCGCGGCAGGCTCGGCCGCCGGGCCGGGTTCGGGCGCGGGCTCGGGTTCCGGCTCCGTCACGGCCGCGACAGGTCTTGGCGCCGCGGCCGGAGGCTGGGGCGCCGCGGTGGGCCTGGGCGCGGTGGGCGGGTTGGCGGCTGCCGCCGGTTCGGCCCGATCGGCCCGGAAAGGCCTGGGAGCGTCTTCTGCCTCGACGGCGGGAGGAGGGGCGCTGGTCGTCCGCTTGAGGCGCTCCTCGAAGCTCACGAGGAAGCCGAGGTCGGCCTCGGAGATCGGGCGCGCGTATGCGATCCGGTTCAGGATGGTGTCGAGCTCGAGGAACCTGATCCGGAGCATGTGGGCGTCCGGCGCGAGCGGGAGGAAGCGCTGCAGCAGGTGGGGCGCGGCGGAGATGATGTCGTAGAGGTTGACGTAGCCGGCGAAGTCGATCGCGTCCACACTGTCGGAGAGGTTCCAGTTGATGCTCGCCTCGCGCGCCTGTCGCTGAGCCAGGAACTCGCGGAGTTCAGCCGGGATCCCCGTCACCTCCCAGTTCTTGCCGTGGGTCGTGCGGAGGCTGTCCCGGACGATCTTGCGCAGCCGGAGCAGGAGGTCGCTGGAGAGCTGGCAGGCGTCGAGGTTGGTGTCGAGTTTGGCCATTGGTGTCCGTCAATTCCATGGGTTCGTGCTGCGGAGGTGGGCCCACCGGCGGAGGAAGCGCTCGCGGCGCTCCAGCTCGCGCACCGCCAAGAGCAGGAGCCTGGCGCGCGTCAGCGGGTCCGGGACGTTGAGGAAGCCTTGCTGCTGCTCCGGCGGCATGCCAAGACCCGCCGTGATTCGCCAGGTGAGGGCGCTGAGGTCGCCGGATGGGGGGACAGCGGCATCCCGGCCGAGGCGCAGGCACAATCGCCCGTACCGGGCCTGGAGCAGCCGGCCGACCGGACCGCCCCGGCGCTTGGCAACCTCCTGGTCGGGGAAGCGCTCGGCCCGCACCATCAGGGCGTCATCACTCTGCAGCGAGACCAGCCGGCACCGGGTGACGCCGCGCAAGGATGTTTCCCCCTCTGCGCTGTCGCTCACGATGGCGGTGACCCCGACCTCGTGCACCGACTCCCCGTCGACGAGCGACGCCACCACGGCGCCGCCGTGGTCGCGGGCCCGCGCGAGCGCGGTGCGGGGTTCCCCCTTCTCGAACGGGACGGCGCAGCGCTCGCCGGGTAGCAGGACGAGGCCCTGCAACGGGTAGAGAGGAAGCACGAACACGCCTCGCATTGCACAAATAGTATACCCGCGGCGCATCGCGGCCCCAAGCGGGCAGGGACACACGGGCAAAGCGGGAACGACGAAGGGCGGGCCCGCCCCTGACCGCACCCAGCCGTCGCTCGTGGATCGGTCCGGGTCAGGCGTTGCCGCTGGGGCGGCCGGTTGCCGCCGCCGAAAACTCCTCACCGCGGCGGATCGTCGCCATGATGCCGCCCGCCAGCATGACCACGAGGCCGCCCCAGAGCAGGCCGATCATCGGTTTGATCGTGAGGTCGACCGAGAATTGCATCGGCTCGCCCATATCCGGCGGCGCTTGAGGATCGAGGATCTGGATCTCGACCGTCTTCTCGTTCGGGTCCATGCGGCCCGTGCGCACCTTGACCCCCGGCAGGCCGGGAAAGTCGGCGTCGTCGTGGCTGTCGCCGCTCTCGCCGCTGTGGAAGAACGGCGTGATCTCGCTGGTCTTGCCGCCGCTGCTGACCTTGAGCACCGCGCCGATGTTGATCTTGCCGGCCTGGGGATCGAAACTCGAGAGGTCGAAATCGTCGAAGGTGAGCGTCGCGCCCTTGTAGGTCAGCGTCTCGCCCCGGTGCAGCACGGCGCTCTTGGCGATGCCCCCGCCGAAGCCGGCCACCGAAAGGCGCACGTGACCGGTGTTGGCGTTGATCCCGTTGAGGGTCACCGTGGCGTCCTTGAAGCCGGCGATCGCGACCGGGTCGGCGATGAACTCGCCCCCGCCGGCGCTGCGCAAAAACGGCGTCACCTGCTGTGTCTGAGCGGGTCCCTTCACGCTGAGGCGCGCCCCGATCGCCACCTTCTGGTTGTCGCCATGCGCGGCGGACATATCGAAGCCGTCAAAGGTGACGGCGAGCGGCCCGACCTTGCCGGTGTCGCCTTTGCCGAGGTCGAGGGTGTCGCCGTTCTCGGCGGGCCGGCCGGGGTCGAACTCGATCGGCGAGACGTAGACGTCGTGGGTCAGCTGCATGTGGACGTCGGGGTTGGCGACGAGCTGGTTCGACTTCTCGTTGCGGAAGAGGTGCGGGCGCGCCACGTAGGTGGTGCCGCCCTTCTCCTTGACCTCGACCAGCATCGCGTCGCGCGCGGTCGGCGTGGGCTTGTCCACGCCCTTGAAGGTCAAGGTGTAGCCCAACACCTGTTTGCTCTGCCCCAGCGGCAGCACCACCTTCTCCGAGCGGTCGTACGCGGAAGAGATGACGATCCCTGCCAGCATCAGGCCGAGCCCGACGTGGGCGAGGTAGCCGCCGGCGGAGCGCACCTTCCCCTGTCTGACCTCGTCCCAGGTCTTGAGCAGGTTGGAGAAGAAGGCGAAGACGGCGAGGAGCAGGAACGCGACGTAAAGGACGCCGCGCGCTCCAGCCGCGACGCCGATGCCGGTGGCGACCGCCGCCAGGGCGCCGGAGAGCAGCAGGCGGTTGCGGAAGTCCTTGGCGGCGCCTTTCCACTGCAGGAACGGGACCGTGCCGAGCAACGCCGCCAGGACGATGCCGATCGGCAGAACCACCCGGTTGTAGAACGCGGGGCCCACCTGCGACGGCTTGGTCGCAAGACGGGT
The DNA here is from genome assembly GCA_002279285.1 of Acidobacteria bacterium 37-71-11. Lineage (GTDB taxonomy): Bacteria > Acidobacteriota > Thermoanaerobaculia > Thermoanaerobaculales > Thermoanaerobaculaceae > RBG-13-68-16. The sequence continues at coordinate 3,996 of NCBR01000063.1, read as the reverse complement.
GATGAGCGGTGTCGAGGTCCCGAACAGCACCATCGCCGCGGTCCCCAGCAGCGCGGCGATCGCGAGCACGAAGAAGACCGTGCGCGAGAGGAACGGCTCGTCGCCGGCCTCGCTCGGGATCTCGCGCCAGCGCCACGCCAGGGCGCCGAAGCCGATGAGGAGCGCTCCGGCGAGGTTGGCGACCAGCCAGCCGGTGATGCCGAGGTCCACGAACGAGTGCACCGAGAAGTCGGCGAGCACGCCGGAGCGGGTCAGGAACGTCCCGTACACCACCAGGACGTACGCCAGGATCGCGAGCGCGAAGTTGAGCTTTCGGAACCGTCCTCGCGCGCGTTGCAGGATCATCCCGTGGACCAGCGCGGCCGATGCGATCCAGGGGACGAGGGAGGCATTCTCGACCGGGTCCCACCCCCAGTAGCCGCCCCAGCCGAGGGTCACGTACGCCCAGTAGCCGCCGAGCAGGATGGCGCACCCGAGCGTGACCACCGTCAGCAACGCCCACGGCAGCGCGGCTTTGGTCCACTCGTCGTAGCGCCGTCCCCACAGCGCCGCGACCGCCAGCGCAAACGGCACCGCCGTGGCCGCGTAGCCGAGGAACATGATCGGCGGGTGGATCGTCATCCAGAAGTTCTGGAGCAACGGGTTGAGCCCCTGCCCGTCGAACGGCACCTGCCCGGAAGACAGGTCGGAGATGAAGCGGAACGGCGACTGCTTCAGAAGGATCAGCACCAACGAGAGCTGCGCCACGTTGTAAACCACCATGGTGCGCTCTTCGTAGTGCTTGGCGTAGCGGATGAGCGGCAACCCGACGACCATCCCCCACATCAGCCAGAGCAGGAAGCTGCCCTCCTGGCCGGCCCACAGGGTGGCGATGAGGTACGGCTTGGACAGCGAAAGGTCGGAATAGGAGAAGACGTAGTGAACCCGGAAATCATGGGTGAGGATCAGATAGACCAGCACGGCCCCGGCCATCAGGACGGCGACGGTGGCGAGGCCGTACAGCTGGCGGGCCCAGGCGCGGGCCTCCTGATGGCCCCACACGCTGCGGACGTAGAAAAATGTTGACGCGACAAGGGCAAAAAAGGCCACCCACATCGCGATGGCACCCGGTAGAAACATGACTCCCCCCCTGGCACTTCACGACGCATGCGCGCCGCCGACATCACGAGGAGCTGTGGTTCTCCTTCTCCTCGATCCCTTGATACTTGGACGGACACTTCACGAGAAGTTTCTCGGCCTCGAGCGTGCCGCCGTGAAAGCGGCCGATCGCCACCACCTGGGTGGCATCGTTGAAGTTTCCGGGTTTCAGCCCCTTGTAGGCGACCCTCATGACGTCGCCGTGCTCATCCTGGATGCTGAACATCAGGCGGGAAGAAGCCGCATCGAAGCTGTCGGAGCCTTGCACCAGCTTGCCGGCGACCTGCACCGCGTCGGCGGTCGAACGGGCCTGCTGGAAGCTGACGTACGGCGTGAGGTTCGACTTGAACGCCCCGGCGCCGAACGCGACGAAGGCGATGATCGCCACGATGCCTGCGACGGTCCAAACCGCCCTACGGCTCATTGTTCCTCCTCCAGCCGGCGCACGCGACGGTCGAGGGCGAGGCAGTAGGCGAAGATCCCGAGCCAGATCACTACCGTGACCGCTGCCACCCAGATCAAACTCTCAGCGTTTGGCATTGCTCACGCCTCCTCGCGCTCCCGGCGCGCCAGCCGCACCCGCGCCAGCCGAACGTCCAGAGTGTACAACCAAACGAACAATCCAGTAAATCCCACTAACGAGCCGAAGAGGGTCTGCAGCATCCTCGATTCCATCTGCAGCTTGAGCTTGCCGGTGGCGCCGATGATCGTATCCGGGTGCAGCGACCAGTAGATGCGCGGCACGACGAAGACGAGGAACGGCATCGTGACAAATGCCAAAATGGCATACGCCGCCGAGAGGCTGGCGCGCCGCTCCTCGTCGGGAACCGCTTCCCGCAGGGCAAAGTACGCCGCGTAGACGAGCAGCAGGATCGCGATCGAGACTTCACGCGGGTCCCAGTTCCAGAACGAGTTCCACATCACGTTGGCGAAAATCGATCCGGTGACCGTCGCCAGCAGGGAGAACACCAAGCCGAGCCTGGCGGCGGCCGCGGCACGCGCGTCGTCGAGCGGGTCGCGGGTGCGCAGGTAGCGCAGCGAGGCCACCAGGTTGACGCAGAACGCCAGCACCGCGACCCACGCCTGCGGCACGTGGAAGAACACGATCCGGGACGATTCGCCCTTGAACCCCACCGCCGACGGCGCCCAGAAGAACGCCGCGACGATCACCAGCAGCATCCAGCCGCCCAATAGCCAGTGCAGGGCCGTTCTCACGCGGTTGTCAGTCATGCCACACCACCGGGAAAAGGTACACGGATACGGTCAAGACGGCACCCCCTAGCGAAACGATCCCCTGCAAAGCCGGGAGGACGGCCGCCAGCTCGGCGCTGGCCGCCGCCGCCCGCGTCCCCTGGATGAGCATCACGAGAAGCGGCAACACCAGCGGCACCGAGAGGATAGCAAATAGCGTCGTAGACCCCGAGGCGCGGGCGATGATCGCCGCGACGATGGTCGAGGTCGACGCCAGGGCCACCGCCCCGGCCGCCAGCACGACCGCCAGGCCAGCCACGCCGCGCACGCGGTAGCTCATGAGGGCGCAGTACAGCGGCACGATGAGGCTGAACAGCGCGCTGAGCAAGATCAAGTTGAACAGGTACTTGCCTGCGAAGACCGCGAGCGGGCGGGCCGCCAGGCGCAGCGTCTTGGCGGTGTGGGCGTCCTCTTCCTTGACGAACACCCGCGACAGGCCGGAGGTGGCGGCGAAAAACAGGATGATCCACAGCAGGGCCGAGAGCAGGTACGGGCGGTCCTGCTCCTGGATCTGGTACGGGCCGATCTGGTAGGCGACGGCGATCAGCGTGGTCAGGCCGAACAGGCCGATGGCGTTGAGCGCGACCCGGCTGCGCAGCTCCGCGGTAAGCTCCTTGCCGAGGACGGCGAGGCTCTCAGAGAGCAAGGTCGAGGCGCGCATCACCCCAGGCGATCTCCCGCGGGTCGTTGGTGGCGACGGCGACCGCGGCGCGCGCGCGGAAGCGCGCCACCAGCGCCGCCACCGCCTCGTGCCCGGCCGCGTCGAGGTTCGACGAGGGCTCGTCGAGCAGCAGGACCGCCGGCGCGTGCAGCGCCGCCTGTGCCAGCTTGACCCGCTGCTTCATCCCCGACGAGTACGTCCCGACGGCGCGGTGGTGCTCGCGCACCGGCAGTCCGAGCGTCTCCAGTAATTCGGCAAGCGCCCCGTCGGCAAGGGCATGGCCGCGCAGGCGGCCGAAGAACCTGAGGTTCTCGATCGCCGAGAGTTCCTCGTAGACCGCCATGTCCGGCGATGCCATCCCGAGGTTCTCGAACCACTCGCGGCGTGGCACCTCCTCGTCACCCCGGCGGTACGCGACGCCGCCGCGGGAGGGCCGCAGGACCCCGGCCAGGATGTTCAGGAGGGTGGACTTTCCCGCGCCGTTGGGCCCCGCGACGACCAGCACCTCGCCCGGCCGCAGCGTGCCCGACACCGCCGCGAGCACGGCCCGGGCGCCGAAGCGTTTCCCCACCTTCGTGAATTCGACCGAAATCGCCTCCATGGCGTTCGAGATTATCACGACGGCGCCGGGCGCCCGGCCTCTTCGCGAACGGCGCGTCCGCCGGCCCGATGCTAGACTCCGGCCGTGCGACCTTGGGCAGCGCAGCTCGAACGGCTGGCGGGGCGGGTCTTCCCCTGGCCGCTGCTGCCGGTCGGTGGGGCGGCTGCCTCCGCCGCCGCCAGCGCGGCGGCGCTGGCAGCCCTCGTAGCCTCTCGCCTCCTGCTCCTCCCGGCCGGGCCGTGGGAGCAGGACGAGGCGCTGATGGCGTGCGGCGTCCTCGACTTCGACCCCAGCCGGCACATGCCGCTGCCGCCCGGCTTCCCGCTCTGGATCGCGATCGGGAAGA
>NCBR01000062.1 GCA_002279285.1 Acidobacteria bacterium 37-71-11 | reverse complement strand
CCGATCGCCCGCGCCGCGTCGAGCACGGTCGCGCCCTCGCGGACTTTCGCCACCCTGCCGTCGATCGTGAGGGTCACCATCGTTTCCTCGCCTCCCGTTCGGACCGCCGCCCGTCCCCTGTCGTCTCTCCCCCGTCCGCCGCGCTCGGCCGCAACACCGCTCATACCGCCTCCCGGTTCTCCGCGGGCCGGTTCTTCGGGAAGAAGCGCACGGCGCCCTCCGTTGGACAGACGTCGTAGCACGCACCGCACGAGATGCACTTCTCCTGGTGGATCGTGTGCAGCTTCTTGGTCTCGCCGGTGATCGCATCGGCCGGGCACGCCTTGAAGCAGAGGTGGCAGCCGTTGCACAGCTCCGGCACGATCTCGTACGACGTCAGGTCGCGGCACATCCCGGCCGGGCAGGTCTGAGCGAAGATGTGGGCCTCGTACTCCGAGCGGAAATACCTGAGGGTGGACAGCACCGGGTTCGGCGCCGACTTGCCCAGCTCGCACAGCGAGCCGAGCTGCATCCCTGCCGCCAGCGTCTCGATCCGCTCGATGTCGCCGGGCTTGCCGCGCCCCGCGACCAGGTCGTCGTAGATGGCCAGCATCTGCTTGAGGCCCTCGCGGCACGGCACGCACTTCCCGCACGACTCCTCGGTGAGGAAGCTCAAGAAGTAGCGCGCCACGTCGACCATGCAGGTGCGGTCGTCCATGACGATCATGCCGCCGGAGCCCATCATCGAGCCCGCCTCGGTGAGCCTCTCGTAGTCCACCGGCAGGTCGAGGAGCGACTCCGGCACGCAGCCGCCGGACGGCCCGCCGGTCTGCACCGCCTTGAACGGGCGGTCGCCGATGATCCCCCCGCCGATGCCGTAGACGATGTCGCGCAGCGTCATCCCCATCGGCAACTCGATGAGGCCGGTGTTCTTGACCTTGCCGACCAGCGAGAACGCCTTCGTCCCCTTCGACTTCTCGGTGCCCATGCCGGCGAACCACTCGGCGCCGTGAAGCAGGATCGCGCCCACGTCGGCCCAGGTCTCGACGTTGTTGAGCACCGTGGGCCGGTCGAAGAGGCCCTTGTCGGTGGCGTGGACGTACTTCTGCCGCGGCTCGCCGACCTTCCCCTCGATCGACCGCATGAGGGCGGACGACTCGCCGCAGACGAAGGCGCCGCCGCCCCGCGAGATCGCGAGGTCGAAGTCGAAGCCGGTGCCGAGGATGTTGGCGCCGAGGAAGCCGTGCCGGCGCGCCTGCTCGATCGCGACCGTGAGGTTGACCACGGCCAAGGGGTACTCGTCGCGCACGTAGATGAACCCTTCGTGCGCCCCCACGGCCCAGGCGCCGATGACGATCCCCTCCAACACCGAGTGCGGGTCGCCCTCCATGATCGAGCGGTCCTTGAACGCGCCGGGATCGCCCTCGTCGCCGTTGCAGACGACGAACTTGCGCTCGCCCTCGGCGTTGCGGCACGCGCGCCACTTGCGCGCGGTGACGAACCCGGCGCCGCCGCGCCCGCGCAGGCCGGAGCGCTCGATCTCGCCGATCACCCGCTCCGGGGTCATCTCGGACATCGCCTTGACGAGGCCGGCGTACGCGCCGTGGCCGATCGCGTCGGCGATGTCGGTCGGGTCGATCTTGCCGATATTGCGCATCGCGACCCGCGTCTGGTTGGCGTAGAACGGCACGTCGCCGTAGTGCTCCACCCGCTTGTTGTCCGCGGGGTTCTTGTACAGCAGCCGCGGGATCACCGTCCCGCCGGCCACCGTCTTCTCGCAGATCTCGGCGACGTCCCTGGGCTTCACCTGCGTGTAGAGGATCCCCGCCGGCTGGATCACCACCAGCGGCCCGCGCTGGCAGAAACCGTGGCAGCCGGTGCGCTTGGTGAACGTGCCGACCTCGGCGGTCAGGCCGCGGGCCTGGAACTCCTTCGCAAACGTCTCCGCGACGCGCATCGAGCCGTTGGCGAGGCACCCGGTGCCGCAACACACCAGGACCTCCTGGCGATGCGCCGCGGCGGAGTCCAGCGCGCGGCGGCGGAACTCGTCGTACGCGGCGGCCGACTCAATTCTCATGGTCCGCCTCCGCTTCGGCGATGTACTTGGCGACCTTTGCGGGTTCGGCGCTCCCGTGGTACCGCTCGCCGACGATCACGACCGGGGCCATGGCGCACGCCCCGACGCAGTTGACGGTCTTGATGGTGAAGCCCATGTCCTCGGTCGTCTCCCCGGACTTGATCTTGAGCAGACGCTCGATCTCCTCGATGAGGCGGTTCGCGCCGCGGATGTGGCAGGCGGTGCCGGTGCACACCCGGACGATCGTCCGCCCCTGCGGCACCAGTGAGAAGGCTTTGTAGAACGTGCCCACCGAGAACACCTTGGCGAGCGGCACGTCGAGCGCGTCGGCGACCTTCACCAGCACGTCGCACGGCAGGTAGTGGTAGGCGTGGTGGACGTCCTGCAGCACCTGGATCAGCGCCGTCTCGGACGCGGGGTACCGGGCGAGGATCTCGTCAAGGGGTGCGGTGTTCACGCACGGCTGTCCGTTCATGCGCCGACCTCCTGCGGCACGACCTTGCCGTCCGCCGCTTCCCGCTCCCCGAGCGCGTACCCTTCCTGCAGCGCGGCGAGGTTGGAGTCGATCACCTTCGCCTTGCCCGCGAACGTCTCGCGCACGAGCCCCTCGACGGCCGCGAGCGAGACCGCCCGCGTCGCGCCCAGGTACGCGCCCAGCGCCACCATGTTCGCCGCGCGCGGGTTGCCGAGCCGGTTGGCGATCTCGTTGGCCGGCACCTTGACGACGCGCACGTCGGTGCGCCGCACCTCGCGGTTGATCAGCGAGGTGTTGACGAGCAGGAGCCCGCCCGGCTTGACCATCTCCTCGTACTTCTCCAGCGACGGCAGGTTCATCACCATGGCGACCCATGGACGCTCGACGACGGGCGAGCCCACCGGCCGGTCGGCGATCACGACCGTGCAGTTGCACGTCCCTCCGCGCATCTCCGGCCCGTACGAGGGAAGCCAGGAGACTTCCTTGCCGTCGGCCATGCCGGCGTAGGCGAGCATCTTCCCGATGAGGAGGACGCCCTGGCCGCCGAACCCCGCGATGATCAGGTCGTTCTGCATCATCCCTCCTCAGCCGGCGCCGGTCGGGGGGCGCGGTCGACCCCTTCCGGCGTCTTGAACACGCCGAGCGGGTAGTACGGCACCATGTTCTTCTCCACCCACTCCGTCGCCTCGACGGGGGGCATGCCCCAGTTGGTGGGACAGGTGGAAAGGACCTCGACCAGCGAGAAGCACGTGCCCTCCGCCTGGTAGCGGAACGCGCGCCGCAGCATCTCCTTGGCCGTCACGGCGTGGAGCGGGGTGTGAACGGCGGCGCGGGCGACGAAGGCGGGGGTCCGCAATGTGGCGAGCAGCTCGGCGACGCGGATCGGATACCCCGCCAGGCTTACGTCGCGGCCGAGCGGGCACGTCGTCGCGACCTGGCCGGGTAGCGTCGTCGGCGCCATCTGCCCGCCGGTCATGCCGTAGATGGCGTTGTTGACGAACACCACCGTGATCTTCTCGCCGCGGTTGGCGCAGTGGACGATCTCGGCCATGCCGATCGAGGCGAGGTCCCCGTCGCCCTGGTAGGCGAAGACGATGAGGTCCGGCCTGGCGCGTTTGACGCCGGTGGCGACCGCCGGCGCGCGGCCGTGGGCCGCCTCGTGGAAGTCGGTGGAGAAGTAGTTGTAGGCGAGCACCGAGCACCCGACCGGTGCGATGCCGACGGTGCGCTGCGCGAGCCCCAGCTCGTCCAGGACCTCGGCCACCAGGCGGTGGATCACCCCGTGCGTGCACCCCGGGCAGTAGTGCGTGGGCACCGGAGCCAGCGCCTGCGGCCGGGCGAACACCACGGTTTCAACCATGACGCACCTCCGCGCGCAGCCCGGCGCAAATCGCGTTGACCCGCTCCGCCACCGCCTCGGGGCTGATGAGCATGCCGCCCTGACGGCCCAGGAAATGGATCGGGCGCGACCCTTCGAGGGCGAGGCGGACGTCCTCGATCATCTGTCCGGTCGAGAGTTCGACCACCAGCACCGCGCGGGCGGTCTCGGCCGCCGCCCGCAACTCGGCGTACGGGAACGGAAAGAGGGTAATGGGGCGGAACAGCGCCGCGCCGACGCCGTCCTCGCGCAGGTCGTCGAGCGCCGTGCTGCACACCCGCGCCACCGTGCCGTACGCGACGATCAGCACCTCGTACGGGCGATCGGTGCCGTAGGCGGCGCATCGCACCTCGTCGCGCACCATGAGGTCGTACTTGGCCTTGAGCTTCTGGTTGTGGCGCTCCAGCACCTCGGGGTCGAGGAATAGCGAGTTGATGATGTTCGTGGGCCGGTCGCCGTTGCACCCTGTCGCGGCCCATGCCTTGGGCGACAACGGCTTGCACGGCGTGCGCTCGGCCCTGAACTCGACCGGTTCCATCATCTGGCCGATCAACCCGTCACCCAGCACCATGACGGGGTTGCGGTAGTAGTCGGCGAGGTCGAACGCGTCCTGCACCAGGTCCGCGGCTTCCTGCACCGACCACGGGGCCAGGACGAGGAGGCGGTAGTCGCCGTGCCCCCCGCCCTTGGTCGCCTGGAAGTAATCGCTCTGGCTCGGGAGGATCCCGCCCAGCCCCGGCCCGGCGCGCATGATATTCACGATGACGACCGGCAGCTCGGACCCGGCGATGTACGAGATCCCTTCCTGCATCAGCGAAATGCCCGGTGACGACGAGGACGTGAACACGCGCTCGCCGCTGCCCGCCGCGCCGTAGATCATGTTCGACGCCGCGACCTCGCTCTCGGCCTGGACGAACGTGCCGCCGACCTGCGGCAGCCGGTGCGCCATGTACTCGGGAATTTCGTTCTGCGGCGTGATCGGATAGCCGAAGAAGAGCTTGCAGCCGGCCTTGATCGCCGCCTCGCCGATCGCCTCGCACCCCTTCATGAGCTTCTTTGCCATGACTCGCTCCGTTGCTGGCGCCGCTCTAATACGCGAAGTAGTGGTACATCGTCCCCGACACGCGCATCTGGATCGCCACGTCGGGACACGTGATGCAGCACAGGCGGCAGCCGATGCACCGCTTCTGTTCGACGACGGAAGCGAAGAAATATCCCTTCGCGTTGATCTCCTGGCCCAGGGCGAGGATCTTCTGCGGGCAGGCGTTGACGCACAGCTCGCACCCTTTGCAGAGGTCGCGATCGATGAGGATCTGGGGCACCAGGCTGACTCCTCTCTCAGTTGAGCACGAAAAGTGGTCCGACCTTGCGCTGCTGGCGCGACCCCTCGAACGGGGGCCTGATGATCCTCTTGAGGACGAGGAGCGGGCACGGGAGAGCGTCCTCCGCCAGACCCCGGGCCGTCGTCTCGTCGGCCACCGCCGCGAGTACGGGCAGACGCAGCCGCCCGGCGGTCTCTTCCGCCATCGTCAGGCCGTCCAGCACGATCTCGGGCGTGGTCTCGGACATCAGGTGGGTGTTCGAGAGCAGCCCGGTCACAGGGAGCCGCGCCGCCGCCTCGATCGCCCGCACCATCTCCACCGCCTCGCCGACCGTCTCGGTGTACGGGCGGAAGAAGTTGAGCACCACGAGGTGCTCGGTCCTGTCCATGACGACGGCATCGGAGACCGAGCCGAGGGCGCGCGCCCCCACCGGGTCGCCGCCGACGTCCATGAGGACCTTGCCGCCGCCGTGCTGAAGGAGATGGCGGACGGCGGGGAGAACGATGGGAAGGTCGGCGTGGGCGTTCTCGCCCTCGGGGGCGACGAGGCGGATGCCGTTCGCCTGCAGCTCTTCGCGCGCCTGCCGGCAGCGGAAGTACGGCTTGACCACGTCCAGGTCCACGATGCTCACCTTCTCGCCCCGGGCCCGGAAGCCGAGCCCGAGGTTGAGCGCGATCTCGCTCTTGCCGCTGCCGAAATGGCCGACGAGGATGACGACGGGCGCGGCGAGAGCATCGTAGACGTCACTGCGGCGGACGGGTGTGGTCATGGCATCCATACGCAAACGGTGAGCAACCTCCGGTCCCACCGGCGGACAATTTATGTGAACCCCTTCACTAAATCAAGCCGCATCATTAATCTGCGACTCAGTCGATAGAGCGTCCGTCAACGTTGTTCGCGCGCTATTCCGCAGCGAGCCGTCGTGCGAGCGCGTCCTGCCATGGAGGAAGATCGGCGCCGACGATCCCGCGAAAGCGAGAGGCGTCCAGCACCGAGTACGCCGGGCGGGGCGCGGGACGGGCCGCGTCCGCGGTAGAGATGGGCACGACCTCGGCGGCCACGCCCAGCTGCCGGACGATCTCGACCGCGAACTCGCGCCAGCTTGCGCTGCCGGCATTGACGGCGTGGACGATTCCCTCGGTACCCGCTTCGAGCAGGGCGATCACGGCGCCGGCGAGGTCCGTCGCGTACGTCGGACAGCCGCGCTGGTCGCCGACGACCCTGAGCTCCGTGGCGCCCGCGTCGAGCTGCCGGCGGATCGCGGCGACGAAGTTTGCGCCGTCGCCGAAGAGCCACGCCGTCCGCACGATCAGGTGGCGCTGCGCACGGCGGGCGGCGTGCTCCCCCGCGAGCTTGGTGCGGCCGTAGGCGGAGATCGGGTGCGGCGGATCGTCCTCGCGGTAGGGTCGCGTCGCGGCGCCGTCGAACACGAAGTCGGTCGAGATCTGCACCAGCAGCGCACCGGCCTCGTCCGCGGCCGCGGCAAGGCCCGCGACGGCAGCGCCGTTGACCGCGAGCGCCCGGGCTTCGTCGGCCTCGGCGGCATCCACGGCGGTGTAGGCCGCGCAGTTGATGAGCGCGTCCGGGCGGGCGTCCGCGACGGCGCCGCGAACCGCCGCCGAGTTGGTGATGTCGAGCTCCGGCAGATCGTAGCCGGAGAACTCGTGCCCCGCCTCGGCTGCGGCGCGTTGCAGCGCCAGGCCGAGCTGCCCCCGGCTCCCGGTTACGAGCAGCCTCATCGCTCTTCGTCTCCGAACCCCGAGCCCCGAGCCCCGAACCCCGTCACTTCAGTCTCGCCCCGTACTGCTCTTCGTAGTAGCGTTGGAACTCGCCGTCGTGGTCCTTGATCGGGCGCCACCACGCCTCGTTCTGGGCGTACCAGCGCACGGTCTCGGCGAGCCCACGCTCGAAAGGCATCAGCGGCTTCCACCCCAGATCGCGCAGCTTCGCCGCCGCGAGCGAGTAGCGGCGGTCGTGGCCGACGCGGTCGGCGACCGGGCGGATCAACGACTCGGGCTTGCCGAGCAGGCGCAGCACCTCGCGCGTGATCGCGATGTTCTCGCGCTCGTTGCCGCCGGCAATGTTGTAGACCTCGCCGTCGGCGCCGTGCTCGAGGACGAACAGGACGGCGCGACAGTGGTCGGACACGTGCAACCAGTCGCGAACGTTGCGGCCGTCGCCGTACAGCGGCAGGCTCTCGTCGCGCAGGGCGTTGGTGGCGAACAGGGGGATCAGCTTCTCCGGGTATTGGTACGGGCCGTAGTTGTTCGAGGCGCGGGTGATCACCACCGGCACGCCGTACGTCGCCCAGTACGCGAACGCCAACCGGTCGCCGCCCGCCTTCGAGGCCGCGTACGGGTTGCGCGGGTTGAGGACACAGTTCTCGTCGAAGGAACCGTCGGCGATCGAGCCGTACACCTCGTCGGTCGAGATCTGCACGAAACGCCCCAGGCCGATCCGGCGAGCCTCCTCGAGGAGCACGAGCACGCCCTTCATGTCGGTGTCGATGAAGTGCGCCGCGCCGAGCAGCGAACGGTCCACGTGCGTCTCGGCCGCGAAGTTCACCGCCACAGTGCAGCCGGTCATCGCCTCGGCAACCGCCTCAGGGTCGCAGATGTCGCCCTTGACGAGGCGGTAGCGCGGGTCGCCCGCGACGTCGGCCAGATTCTCGAGGCGTCCGGCGTAGGTGAGCTTGTCGAGGTTCACGACTTCCCAATCGGGGCGCTCAGCCAGCACCGTGCGCACAAAGTTCGACCCGATGAAGCCGCACCCGCCAGTGACCAGTACTCTCGTCATTCGACTATCCTCGGATTCATGCAGCCAAAGAAGCTCACGCTGTCATCGCCCTCGGCCCGCGACGCGCCGGTCACCGCCCGGCGAGCAACCCGAGCAGGTACTCGCCGTAGCCGGACTTCGCGAGCGGCCCGGCGCTGCGGCGTAGCCGCTCGTCGTCGATAAACCCCATGCGCCACGCGACCTCCTCGGGGCAGGCGATCTTCAGACCCTGGCGCTGTTCGACCACCTGCACGAAGTTGGAGGCCGCCAGCAGCGACTCGTGCGTCCCGGTGTCGAGCCAGGCGGTGCCGCGCCCGAGCCGCTCGACGGTGAGCTCACCCCACTCCAGGTACCGCCGGTTGAGGTCGGTGATCTCGAGCTCGCCGCGCGCCGACCGACCGAGGGACTTGGCGATGCCGACCGCCCTGCTGTCGTAGAAGTACAGCCCGGTCACGGCCCAGTGCGAGCGCGGGCGCGCCGGTTTCTCCTCGAGCGACAGCGGCCGGCCGTCGAGGTCGAGCTCGACGACGCCGTAACGCTCGGGGTCCCGCACCCAGTAGCCGAACACGGTTGCGCCGGCCGTGCGCGCCGCGGCGGCCTGCAACTGCTTCGCAAGGCCCTGGGCGTAGAAGATATTGTCGCCGAGGATCAGGCACACGCCCTCGCCGGCGATGAACTCCTCGCCGATCAGGAGTGCCTCGGCGAGACCGCCGGGGACGGGTTGCTCGGCGAACGACAGCCGGATCCCCCACTGGCTGCCGTCGCCGAGCAAGGCGCGGAACAACGGCGCCTCGTGGGGTGTCGTGATCACGAGAATTTCCCGCAAGCCGGCGAGCATCAGTGTTGACAGCGGGTAGTAGACCATCGGCTTGTCGTAGACCGGCACCAGCTGTTTCGACACCGCGAGCGTGATCGGGTGCAGCCGCGTGCCCGCCCCGCCGGCCAAGATGATCCCTTTCATCGCAGGTATCGCCCTCCGCATCGTCAGGTTTGCATTCTACACGCCGCCCGCGACGGGCGGCCCACCGAGTTGCGTTCTGGAATACACTGACGCGCGTCGGCCTTGTCAGTTGGGCAGGGAGGAAGCGTGACCAAGACCCTGGTTCTGGGTTCCCAGCGCGAGTCGTCGATCTCCGACCGCGACTCAAACATCATCCCAAACGGGGAGGAGAAGGAGCGCATCGGCCAGATTGCGGAGCACGTCGCCGCGATCCTCGACCTGCTCCACCTCGACCGCACCGACCCGAACCTCACGGGGACACCGGAACGGGTGGCGAAGATGTACCTCGAGATGTTCCACGGCCTCGTGGAAGGGGCGGAACCGGAGGTCACGACCTTCCCCAACGAGGAGAACTACCGCTCGATGGTCATGGAGCGGGACATCCCGTTCTACTCGATGTGCGCCCACCACCTCGTGCCGTTCTACGGCCACGCCCACATTGCATACATCCCGAACCGGCGCATCGTCGGCCTGTCCAAACTCCCACGCATCCTCGAGTTCTACGCCAAGCGACCGCAGATCCAGGAGCGCCTCACGGAGCAGGCCGCCGACTACCTCTGGAACAACCTGCAGCCGCTCGGCGCCATGGTCGTGATCGAGGCGCGCCACCTCTGCGTCGAGATGCGCGGGGTCAAGAAGCCGGGCGCCCTGACCGTCACTTCGGCGATCCGCGGCTGCTTCGAGGACCGCAAGGTGCGCGGCGAGTTCCTCAGCTTCCTTGGGAGGACCAAGGAATGGTAGGTGGCGCCCTCGACTAGAACGAGACCTGGACGAAGACGTACACCCGCTTCGCCCCGGTCAGCGTCGCGGCCTCGATCGGAAGCCTCTGTCGCTCGCGGAGCTGTTTGCCCGACTTGACCTTGAACGAGTCGAGCGAGACCCGCTCCAAGCCATTGCCGGCGCCGTCCTCGAGGAGCAGCACCACGGTCAGCTCGGCCTTCTTCGCGGCCGTGTTGGCGCCCGCGATCGTCACCTCGCACTTGACCTTCTCGCCGCTCCTGACCTCGCCAATCGGAGTCACGGTCACGTCGTCGAGACGAACTCCGACGACATCGACGCGCAACACGACAGGCTGGCCGATCGTGATCGCGTAGTCGCCCTGGAAAGGGTTCTCGCTGGGCGTGTACGCCGGCGTCTCCTGCGCACACACGAACCCCGCGACCAACGCCGCCACGAGCGCGAAGATCACCCGCTTCATGCCGCCCCTCCCGAACGGGCGAGTCGAGGCTCGCCCAAGCGAATCTGGAGCCAGTGTACACCGCCGGGCGGCGCCCTACCGGCGCGGGCCGACCCTCAGCGCGCCTGCCGCACCACCTCGCCGACTGCGGACGCCAACGCCTTCTCCGCGGCGCGCTCGACGCTCAGCGACGTGTACTCGACCGTCGCGCCCGGTGAGGCCCCTTTCGGCCGGCCGGTGGCCAGGTCGAAGCAGGTGAAGGTTACGCGGGAGGAGTACGCAACATCACGCCGGCCCATGTACGAGAGGGTGCGCTCGCCGGCGGGCTCGATCCGGACGACCACCAGCGCGGCCGCGTCGCTCGTGCCGACGGCGCGGACGAGTTCGCCCGAGCCGGGCGCCCCCCGCCCGCGCAGGAGTTCCTCCGCCCCCGGCAGCGACGCGGCGTCCACCGGCTGCAGTCCGGCCGACGAGAGGTCCGACTGGACGAGGCTGGCGACGACGCCGGCCAGCGGTTGGTCGCCGACGACCGCGACCGCGACGCGGCCGGCGACGACGGCTCGGCCGGGTTCCTCCCGCCCCGAAGCGGCACGCGCCGCAGCTGGCGGTCCGGCCCGCCTCCCGGCCTGGCCTTCGCGGGCCGCGCCCCCGAACGGGCGTTTGCCGGCGGCCGGGGCGCCGTCCGCACGCCGCTCCCGCGAGCCGTTTCCGGCGCAAGTGCCGGGGCGGTCTCCACGGCGCCGGCACCGCCCGCGGCGGAAACGGGAGCGGCGCCGCTCGCGGCGACGTCGTCGCTCGTCCCCGCCGCGACCTGATCGGCCGCCGCCGCGGCCGCGGCGGGTTCGCCGGACCCCGGCGGCGGCGCCTCGGGGGCGCCGGTGGCCGAACGGCTCACCCGGGCGGCGCTCAACCATGGGACGTACTTCCGGACGAGCGGCGAGCGTAGGGCGAAGAACGCGGAGACGCCCATCGCGATCAGAAGGAGCGCAACCACCCCGAGGGCCACCAGCACCGGCGCCCGCGATGACCGCACCGAAGGCGACGCCGAAGCGGCCGGCACGGGCATCGCCTGCGGCGCCGGCACCAGTGCCGCGACCGCTTCGGCCGCCGGCACGGTGACCGGCGGAGGCGGCGCTGCGACCGCGGCACCGGATTCCGGGGCAGAAACGGCGGTCGGCGCGGCGCCCGTCGCGCCACCTGGGCCCGGAAGCCGCGTCGTCCGCTCGTCGCCGCCGGCGCCCTCGACGGCCGCAGCTCCGGCGGCGGCGCCGCGCATCCCCGCGATGCCGCCGGATGCGGGACGAGCCCCCGCGGCATCGAGCTGCCGCTCCAGGTCGGCGGCCAACTCGTGACAGTCCTGGTAGCGCTGGGCGGGGTCCTTGGCGATCATGCGGTGCACGATCCTGCGGGTCTCGGGATCGACCGCGTCGCTCAACGACGCGATGTCGGGGGGCTCCTCCTCGAGGATCTTGCGCAGCAGCGCGAGCGGGCTGTCGGCGTGGAACGGGGTGTGCCCCGAGAGCAGCTCGAAGAACGTGACACCCAGCGAGTAGATGTCGGTGCGCCGGTCGACCGCCTCGCCCCGGCACTGCTCCGGGGAGAGATAACCCGGGGTCCCCATCAGCATCCCGGTCGCGGTCAGCCGGGTTGCGGCGTCCTGCGGGAGGGCGAGGCCGAAGTCGGCGATCTTGAGCAGGCCACGCTCGTCGACCATGAGGTTGGCCGGCTTGATGTCGCGGTGCAGGAAACCCTTGTCGTGAGCGACCGCGAGCCCGTTCGCGGCCTGCAGCATGAACTGAGCCGCCCGCGGGTTGTCGATTCTGCCCTCCTCCCGCACCATGGCGAGCAGCGATTTCCCGGAGACGTACTCCATGACGAAGAAGTGGCGGCCCTCGTCCTCGCCGATGAAGAAGATCTGGATGATGTTTGGGTGCGAGAGCGCCGCGGCGGCCTGCGCCTCGCGCACGAAGCGCGCCACGAACGTCGGGTCGGTGCAGAGGTGCTCGCCCAGCACCTTGATCGCAACGAAGCGGTTGAGCGATTCCTCGTGCGCCTTGTAGACGACACCCATGCCCCCGCGTCCGAGCTCGGACACGATTGTGTAGTGGCCGATCTTCGATGGCGTCACGGCAGCTTCACCATCATTCCTCGCTTAATCGCCGCCGCGTCGCCGCTCTTGACGGTGCAGATCGAGAGCTTCTCCTTCACCTGGGTCACCTCGAGGCGCGCCACCTCGTTGACGCTCTGGTCGAGGATCTCGCCGGTGTCCGGGTCGCGGATCACGTTGGCCTCGCCGACCACGAACTCCTGGCCGACGCCGACGCCATCGCGCGAGCCGCGGTTGACGTAGACCTTGCCGCCGGCCGCCTGTGCCACCGTGCCGGTCCACGGGATCTTCGGCAGCTGCGCGACGAGGAAGTCCACCGCCTCCTTGCAGGCTGCGGTGACGGCCTTGCCGACGTTGCTCTTCTGGTACCCGCCGGCGTCGGCGCCCCAGCCGGCGCCGCTGTACCCGAGATCGAGGCCCTTCCTCGTCGACTCCCCGACCACACTCTTGGACGCCAGCACCTGGCCGGTCGTGGAGTCGACGATGTAGATCGTGGCGTTGACCTCTCCCTTGCCGCCTGCGCCGCCGATGCGGAAGCCGCCGACGTTCAGGCCGCCGTGCCCCGAAGCCGTCGTGTCCTGCACGTGCGTGATGGCGCCCTTGACGAGCAGCTGCGCGGGGGTCATCTGGCCGGTCACCGGCGCCTTGGCGCCGCCCGCCGCGCGCCCGGACGCGGCGAAGTCCTGCTCGGCCATCGCCTCCTGGCGCATGTCCTTCTCGCCGAGGACGATGAACTTGCCGGTCTGGTTGAGCAGGTCGGTCATGATCGTGCCCCAGGCGTCCCCGATGTCCCACTGCCCCGCCCATCCGGCCTTGTTCTCGAACTTGCTGACGGTGATCGAGTAGCGCAGCCCTCCGGTCTGGGCCAACGCCAGGACCGGGAGCGACAGAGTCAACATCACAAGCCCCAGAACCCTGATACTCCGTTTCATCGTCTCGCCTCCCTTTTGTGATCGGTGCCTGCCGTCATGCTACGCGGACGCGGTCCAGGCTGTCAAACCCTCGTGCCGCCGCAGAGGCGGGCCCGGGACGGGAGGGCACAAACAGGACGGGACCCCGCGCCCGTGCGCGGGGTCCCGGCTTTCAGCGGCCTCGATGCTACTTCTTCGCGCTGCTGCGCTTGGCGGGCTTCGCGGCCGGCTTCTCCAGTTTCCCCGCGGCGATGTTCTGGGCCTTGAGGACGCACATGGCCGCCATGTTGACGATGTCGGGGACCTCGACGCCGCGCTGGAGCACGTGGACCGCCGCTTTCACGCCGCACAGGATCGGACCGATCGCCTCGACCTTGGCGAGGCGCCAGAGCAGCTTGTACGCGATGTTGGCGGATTCGAGGTCGGGGCAGATGAGGACGTTGGCGTCGCCCTGGATCGCAGACAGCGGGTAGGTCTCCCGGGCGATCGTGGGCTCGACGGCGGTGTCGGCCTGCATCTCGCCGTCCACCACCAGATCGGGCCAGCGCTCGCCCACGATCTCCCG
>NCBR01000239.1 GCA_002279285.1 Acidobacteria bacterium 37-71-11 | reverse complement strand
CGGAGGCCGATGGCGCCGGAGCGTGCGGGTCCCGAGCGGCCAGAGCGGCGGGTGGAAACGCCGGTCCTGAGCGAAGCGAAGGAAACGGCGAGGCTCCGCACGCCGCTCTGGCCTGCTCGGTCGCACGCGCAGGCGGGTCGGAGGGCGGCGCTCGATGCGCCGCCCGAGCGACTACGGCCGCAGCCTGCGGGCAAAAGATAAGGCCTCACGCAGTGAAGAAAGACACCAACCACCCGCGAGATCGGCAAGAAAGAGGCCTCCACGCAGTGGAAGAAGGGCCACCCACCTACTGGGCAAGGAAGACCCACTGAGCCGAGCGCCGAGTCCCGCGAGGGACAGACCTACTTCACGTCACCTTGAGCCAGCGCCACAGCTCAGCCGGGCTCGGCCGCTTGCCGTACGAAAGGATGCCGATCCGGAAGATCTTGGCGGTCATCCAGAAGAACACGTAGATCGTGGCGACCGACAGCGCAATCGAGAGACCTACCTGCCACATCGGCGGCTCGCTCACGATGATCCGCATGAACATCGTAATCGGCGTGAACACGGGAATCAGCGAGAGCACGGTTGCAAGCGTCGACTCGGGGTTCTGCAGGATCGGGAACGCCAGCATCCACGGGACCATCGCGACCATCATGATCGGCCCCATGAACTGCTGCGCCTCCTTCTCGGAGTTGGAAATGGCGCCACCCACGGCGTAGATGCAGACGAACGTCAGGTACCCGAGCAGGAAGAACACGAAGAACCACGGGATGACCCGCAGGTCCACGTACTGGAAGACGTTGACCCCCGCCACCATGGCGGCGCCGCCCGAGTAGACGGCCATCGCGCCGCCCATCGCGAGCCAGGCGCCGACTTGAGTAAGCCCGACAAGGGCGAGGCCCGCCACCTTGCCCGAGAGCAGGTCGAACGACGGCATCGAGGAGATCAGGATCTCGACGACGCGCTCGGTCTTCTCCTGCACGATCCCGCGCATCACCTCCTGGCCGTGGATCATCGTCGGGAACAGCAACAACGCCGCGAAGATGAACCCCACCAGGAACGAAAGCTCACCGCCCTTCTTCTCCTTGCCGCTCTTCGAGAGCTGAACGCTCTCGAGGTCGAGGCGCTTGAGCAGCCGGTCGGCGTCGGCGGCGTCGATGCCGCGTCCCGCGAGCCTGCCCCGCGCAAGGGCGTGGTTGACAGTGCTCGCCAGTCGCTCCTGGGTCATGATGTCGGACGCGGCGCGGCTGTAGTAGACGAGCTTGGCGGAGTCGTCGGTGAAGGCGTCGGACGGGATCACCAGCACGCCGTCGAGCCGCGCCCGCGTGTCGTCGTTCTCCCTGAGGCGGTCCAGGTAGGGCTGGGCCGCGGACTTCACGTCGCCCGACGCCGCGACATACTCGGTGGTGAGCGCTGCCACCTTGGCCGCCGGCGACCCCTCGGCCTGCTTCGCGAGCTCGCGGCCGGCCTCACTCGCGGGCCGCGACACCGCAGGTGCGTCCGTCGGATGGGTGCCGAACGCGTCCTGCAGCTTCCCCGTGCCGTCCACGACGACCACCCGCTTGTTCTCGATCCCCTTCATCATCAGGAGTGTGGGGACGAACATCAGCGCCGCCATCAGGAACGGGAAGAGCAGCGTCATGATGATGAACGACTTCTTGCGGACGACCTCGACGTACTCCCGCTTGAGCACCGCCAGCGCCTTGCTCATACCGCCACCTCCACCGGCCTGCCTTCGGTCGCCCCGGCGCCGACGCGATCGATGAAGATCTCCTCGAGCGACGGCGCGGCGATCTCGAACCGGCTGACCCTGACCCTGGCCAGCGCGGCCGCCAGGACCGCCTGTGCGTCGGCGCCAGGGCCAAGGCGCAGCTCGGCGGCGTTCGTATCCACCCGCGCGGCGGCGACACCCGGCAACGCTGACAGGAAGGCACCGTCCCCCTCGAAAACGAGGTGAACCGTGTTGGACCCGAACGAGGCCCGTACCTGCTCCAGATCGCCCGCCAGCACCGCCCTGCCCTCGTGGATGAGGACGATCTCGTCCACGAGCTTCTCGGCCTCGACCATCATGTGGGTCGAGAGCAGGATCGTCCGCCCTTCGGCCTTCAGCTCCTTCAGGATCGTGCGCACGAGGACGACGTTGACCGGATCGAGCCCCGACATCGGCTCGTCGAGGATCACGACCTCGGGATCGTGGAGCAAGGCGCCGATGAGCTGCACCTTCTGCTGGTTCCCCTTGGAGAGCTCCTCGAGCTTGGCGGCGCGCTTGTCCCAGAGGTCGAAGCGCTTGAGCCACGCCTCGGCGCGCGCCCTGGCCACTGCGGGCCGCTGCCCCTTGATCTCCGCCAGGAACAGGAGTTGGTCAAAGACGCGCATCTTCCGGTACAGGCCGCGCTCCTCGGGGAGGTAGCCGACCCGGTCGCGCACGGCGGCCGCGTCCTTGGCGCCCAGCAGCTCGATGACTCCGGCGTCGGGCAGGAAGATCCCGTTGATCATGCGCAGCGTCGTGGTCTTCCCCGCGCCGTTGCGGCCGAGCAGGCCCGTGATCGTGCCGCGCGCGACGGCGAACGACAACCGGTCCACGGCACGGACCCGGCCAAAGGTCTTGGTCACCTCTCCCACCCGGAGAACGGCGTCAGTACTCACGCATTGCCTCCCCAGAAAGGCTGCCGCCCGGCCCGCGACGGGGCTGGTCGTTGCAGCGTGTACGGCCAGGATAGCAGGCGGGTTTCGAGCGACCGCGCGGCGGGGCCGGCCTCAGGCGCGGGAACGCAGCATGCCGTGGCGGAGGATGTCCGCGGTTTCCCGGATCACCGCCTCGCTGTCCTTGCCGAAGTGGTTCGGCACGCCGAACAGGATCTCCACGGCGAAGTAGTTGATGTAGAAACGGGTCGCAAACATCGCCGCGGAGGCCGGCGAGATCCCCGGACGCAGGCGGGCCGCCAGCGCCTTGGCGCCGTCGTGGGTCGCCATGAAACTCGCGTAGCGCTGCGCCATCTCGGCGTAGAACTTGCGGATGTGGCTGCCCTCGAACTCGACGACGTCGACGTAGATGAGGGCGACGTGGCGCCGGTACACCCGCACCAACTCACGCGAGGCGTTGCCGACCTCCTCGAGGTTGTCCGGAAACGTCCCGGTGGCGAGGGCGCGGTTGAACGGGAGATCGGGGTCGTCGATCGCCTCCCAGTACTGGTCGAGCAGGGTCAGGTAGATCGTCTCCTTGTCCGGGAAGTGGTGGTAGACGTTGCCGGTGGAGACCCCCGCCCCGGCCGCGATGTCGCGCACGCTCGTCGCCCGGTACCCCTGGCTCGAGAAGAGCTGCAACGCCGCTTCCAGGATGTGTTCGCGTGACCGTTGGGACTTCTCAGCCTGGTTCATTCACCGATCATCCGTTCGGTTTTGAGAATACCGCCTCCGGCGCCGAGCGTCAATCCGAAGTAGGGAGAGGCGTGGGTCGTGGGTCGTGGGTCGTGGTCCGTGGTCCGTGGTCCGAGCCGGCCGCGCCAGCCGCAGGCCGCGCAGCCCCGAGCGCCCCCCTCGAAGACAAACGTGCCATCGGGAGGCAGGGCCTCGCAACTCGGGGCGTGTAGCCGCGCCGCCGAGAGTGGGCCGGATGCAAGGCGCCCGAGGCGGACGCTGCGGAGCGTAGCCGGAGGCTACGTGAGCACGCGAGCCGCCGAAGGGCAACGCAGCAGACGGTCCGCTATCGGCGGCGCCCTTAGCGGGCGAATTCGACGGCGCGGGTCTCCCGAATGACCGTCACCTTGATCTGCCCCGGGTACGTCAGCTCCCCCTCGATCTTCTTGGCGATGTCGCGCGAGAGCCACACGGCGTCCTCGTCCGAGAGTTTCTCGGACTCGACGATGATGCGCAACTCGCGGCCGGCCTGGATCGCGAACGCCTTCTGCACGCCCTTGAACTCGTTGGCGATCCCCTCGAGCTTCTCGAGGCGCTTGAGGTAGCTCTCGAGGATCTCGCG
>NCBR01000238.1 GCA_002279285.1 Acidobacteria bacterium 37-71-11 | reverse complement strand
CGGTGAGGAGCGACTCGAACACCTCGGGTGTGGGCTGGAAGCACTGCCCGTGCAGGATCAGCTCGACCGCGCCGCGGCGCAGCATCTCGACGTGGATCTCTGTGATCCCGCCGATTGTGAACGAGGCCTTGAGGCGGTGCGCGGCGAAGTGGTCGGAGAGGCGCTGCAGGATCGCGAGCGACGCCCCGGAGCCCGACTGGAACGCCACGCCGTCGCGCAACAGACCCGCGGCGCCGAGCAACGCCATCACGCGGTCCGCGACCTTGAGGTTGGCGGGGCTCATGATGCGGGCGAGGTCCAGCGTGCCGGCGCCGATCCCGGCGGCGTCGCCGACCTTCTCGAACGGCACCACGAAGTCCACGTGCTCCATCGAGATCGAGCGGTGCGGGAGGAAGCGGTCGAACACGGTGCCGGCGCAGACGCAGGCGTAGTCGGCGTAGCGCACGTCGGCATCGAACAGGCCGAGCGGCCCGCAGCGCTCGTCGCAGTTGCCGAGCAGCCCCGAGGCGTTGCCCCAGGGGTCGGCCGCCGGGGCCGGGAAGATCGCGAGGCGCACGGGCTCGATCCCGAGCGCGATGTCACGCTGGCGCCCGCCGTGGCTGCACCCCATGATCCGCAGCGGCAGCAGCGCGCCGCTCCCGGCGGCCTTCGCGAGACCGCCGTAGGGGTTGCCGTAGATGTAAGCGATCGTGCCGTCCCGGACCGCCTCGACCAGGTAGTCGAGCTCGCCGAAGTAGGCGTTGCCGATGAGGCGGATCCCCTTGAGGCCTCGCCGCGTCAACTCCGCGATGACGGCGCGGAGGAAGCGGTCGCCCCCGGTGCGGTAGTAATGGGGGAACGATACCGCGTCGCCGTCGCGCACGACGTCGAACACCCGTTCGAACGTCGTGACTTTGGACGACCCGTCGAACGGGCGGCTGGGGATGCGTGCCGGGTGCGTCGTCTCGTCCGGCATCGCTGCGAACGCACCCGCAAACGGGCGGAAATCGCGGCCCGCGATCGTGGTCGGGACATCGCGGCCGAGTGAGTTCGCCTGCCATCTCTCCAGGCGCATGCGCCACCTCCCCGCGAGGAGCGTAGAAGAAAAGGAAACTCTTCACAAGCGCGGCGCTCCCGCAGGCGCGTTACACTCGCGCGGGGAGGAAACCCGGTGCCGATCCTCTATGCCGTGATCATTGCAGCGGCCGCCCGCGCGTCCGCGCCGCCTGTCGTCGCGCCGCTGCGCCTGGCGCACGTGTCCGTCGCGCTGCCGAGCCGCGAGGTGCTGCGGGTGACGTTGACCGCGCCAGCCCCGGCGGCGAAGCTCGCGGCCGGGATGAGTTCACAGCGTCTGACGCTCGGCGGGGTGCGGATCCCGCTCGCAACGCCGGTGGACGTGACGGTCGCGGGCGGCGAGACACGGCCCGTTTTCGACGTGCGGCTCGCCGACGTGCCTGAGGGCGTGCTCGGGCTCGACCCCAACCGCGTGCCACTGCTGTGGGAAGGGCTCGACGGTGCGGGCGCGCCGGTCCTGGCAGTCGGCGCGACCGTTGACTTCGGGGATCCGGGCGACGTCCAGGTCCCGGTCACGGACCTCTACCACACCTACGCCACGTTGACGGACTTCACGGTCACGCCCGGACTCTCGGCGGTGAACGTGCGCGGTCTCCTTGGTCTGTTCAACCCGTTCTCCTTCGACCTCGTCGCGACGCGCATCGAGCTGACGGTCAAAGTCGGGACCGAGACGGTGCTGGCGACGAAGCGGCCCGGGTTCCGTTTGCGCGCCGGGCGGAGGAGCGACGTCCTGGTGGACCAGGACGTGCCGCTCGCGGACGCCGCCGGGGGCGTCGGCGCGTTCCTGCGCGGCGAGGCCGCCGTGCTCGAAGGGACGCTCATCCTGCGGACGCCGCAGGGCGAGCGGGCCGTTCCCTTGCACATGGGAGTGCAGCGGTGAGGGTGGATGCGCCCCGGAATGCAACGTTGACGGCGCCCGTCAAGCCTGCGTACCATCTTCGCACCATGCCGTTGGTCAGCCGCTGCGCGTTCCTCATCTTCGTCGCGACCGGCGCCCTCAGCATCGGTTGCGGTCCGGCCAAGGTTCAGCTTTGGTCCGGGCAGTGGGCGCGCTACCACGTTGGCTCCACCTGGGAGCACGGCGTGACGCCGAGCGACGGGCAGCGGTTCGAGGTCAACGGGCGCAACTACACCTTCCGCGCTCACGCGATCAACTCTGCGAGCAACGAAGGGCAGGTGCGGATCGATGGCGCCGGCGGCTCGCGCGCCTGGAGCCTCCCGCCGGGGGCGGCCGAGGACCTCGATTGGGCGGTCCCGGGCGTGGGTTCGTACGCGGTTTCGGTCTCCCCGGGCTTGGTCCTTGGCGAGCCCCGTCTGGTGAGGCCCCGGCGGAACGCCCCCCTCGTCGTACTGCTCCTCGCCGATACGCTGCGCGGCGACCACGTGAACGAGACGCTCACGCCGCGCCTCCTCGCCGCGTTCCGGGGCGGCGAACGATTCACCGACGCCACCTCCAACGCCCCGTGGACCCTGCCCTCGGTGGCGAGCCTGTTCACGTCGCGCCCCACCATCGAGCTCACGGCCGTCGACGGCGGCCTCGTCGCGATCCCCGAGGGAGTGACGTCATGGGCCGAGGCGCTGCGGGCGCGAGGTTTTTGCGGCGGCGCCGTCGTGGCCAACTTCACCGTCAACGTCCCCAACGATTTCGGAAAGGGTTTCGACAACTTCGTCGTGCCGGCGAAGTTCGGCCCGGCTGGTCATCCCGAGGCGGCGCAGGTCCTCGGTCAAGCGCGGTCGTGGCTGCGCGCCCATCGGGGCGAGCCGACCTTCTTGTACCTCCAGTTCATGGACCAGCACGAGCCGTACCACGATCACGAGGGCGGCATGCCTCGGATGGCCCCGATCGAACCTCTCGCGAGCCGGGCGCGGGAGGCGGGTCCCGAAGAGACGCGGCAGCGGCAGGATGCGTATGCGGCTACGGTGCGCTACCTCGATCGTCAGCTCGGCCCATTCCTTGCGGAGCTTCCCCCGCAGGCGGTGGTGGCCTTTACCGCCGACCATGGCGAGGCGTTCGGCGAACACGGATGCTGGGGGCACGGCCTCAACCTGTACCGGGAGGCGCTCCACGTGCCGCTCCTTTTGCGAGGGCCGGGCGTTCCGAACAAGGTCGAGCGAGGCCCGGTTCAACTCCTCGATCTCATTCCCACGCTTCTCGACCTGGCGGGGTGTCCGTTGCCGAACGGAATGGTCGGGCGCACGTTGAGGCGCGGTGGATCCTCCGAGCCTTCGGTCGCCGTAACGTTTGGTGGCGGGCCTTTGCGCTGGCTGTGGCGAGACGGGACGCGGGAGGTGCTTGTCCACACCCGTCCGCAACCGGGGCTCGCTCCCGAGGCGGAGGTCAAGATGCTGGAGGACCGGCCCCTGCCCACCGGGACCTTCCGCTTCGATCTCGAGCGCGACCCCAATGAGGAGCATCCGCAGCCGCTGGACCCCGCCACGGCCGTCGCGGCCGCGCAGGTTTTTGCGATCAGCGTGGGTAAGCTCGTGCCGGGCTTACAGGTGATGGAAGTTGGCCAGATGGGACCGGTTGTCGTTCCATTTCGTTCCCCCGCGCCCCTTCACGTGGCTCAGGTCTTCAGCACCACCGCAACCCAGGTCACGATGAACGGCGACCGGGTCGAAGTGAGGTGGGACGACGCCCCTCCGTTTGGGCTCGTTGCCTTCACGGCGGGCGCTCCACTGCAACCGACTCAGGTGATCGGCACGCCTTGGCGTTGGTTCGAGAGCACAGACGCCGTTCGCATCGGTGCGCCCGGCACGTTCCTCTGGTGGAACCAGCGCGACGCGTCGCTCCAAAGGGGCTACGAGGAGACCCTGAAGCGCCTGCGCAGCCTGGGCTATATTCCATAGCTACTCAGCTGTGTCAGATGGACGACTGACCGCAACCATCTTCTCCTGGTTCTCGGCCACTTGCCGTTACAGGCT
>NCBR01000404.1 GCA_002279285.1 Acidobacteria bacterium 37-71-11 | reverse complement strand
CCTCGGGGCCGGCCGGGGGTACGTCGCGAGGACCAGCGCGGGCGGGGGCAAGCCCCGCCCCTACGTGGGAACGGCAGCGGAGTCCCTATGTAGGGGCGGCCCTTGCGGCCGCCCGCTTTGGGCCCTAGACCGTGCGATGCCGCCCACAATTACCGCTTTCACGGCCGTATGGAGGTCGCCATGAAGCGTCTCGCAGTCGTGGCCCTGCTCGTGGGAACGGCCGCCGGCGCGGCGGCGGCGGACCTGACCGCCGGGCTGCACTGGTTCGGGCAGAGCGCGTTCCGCATCGACGGCCCGCCGGTGGTCTACCTGGACCCGTTCCGGTTGCCCGACGGCCTCCCGAAGGCCGGCATCATCCTGATCACCCACGCCCACTTCGACCACTGCTCCCCTGCCGACGTCGCGAAGATCCGCACCGCGAAGACCGTGGTGATCGGCCCGCGCGAGGTGGCGGCCAAGCTGCCACCCCCGGTCGAGGTGATCGCCCCCGGCGAGACGAGGACGATCATGGGCGTGACGATCCGCACCGTGCCCGCGTACAACATCGGCAAGCCCTACCACCCGAAGCAGGCCGGCAACGTCGGCTATCTCGTCACCGTCGGCGGCGTCACCTACTACCACGCCGGCGACACCGACTTCATCCCCGAGATGACCGGCCTCGCCCCCGACGTGGCGCTGCTGCCGGTCGGGGGCACGTACACGATGGATGCCGCCGAGGCCGCCCGGGCGGCGCGCGCGATCGGGCCGAAGGCGGCGGTGCCGATGCACTACGGCTCGATCGTCGGCTCGGAGGCGGACGCCCGCCGCTTCGCCGCCCTGCTCGCGGGGAGCGGGATCGCGGCGGTGATCATACCGGACAGACCAACTGCACTGGCTCGGCCACGACTGCTTCCGCGTCGACGGCCCCCCGGTCGTCTACACCGACCCGTTCCAGCTCGCCGGCGAGCTGCCGCCGGCCGACATCGTCCTCGTCACCCACGACCACTTCGACCACCTCTCCGAGCCCGACGTGGCCATGGTCATGACGCCCACGACGACGGTGATCGGCCCCGCGGAGGTCGCCGCCAAGGCCACCTTCCGCGTCGAGGTGATCGCGGCCGGGGAGACGAAGACCGTCAAGGGCGTGACGATCACCGCGGTGCCCGCGTACAACATCGGCAAGGCGTTCCACCCCAGGGCCGACGGCAAGGTCGGGTACGTGTTCAAGGTCGGCGGCGTGACCTACTACCACGCCGGCGACACCGACGTCATCCCCGAGATGACCGGCCTCGCCCCCGACGTGGCGCTGCTGCCGGTCTCGGGGACGTACGTGATGACCGCCGAAGAGGCCGCCCAGGCGCGTACGTGATGACCGCCGAAGAGGCCGCCCAGGCGGCGCGCGCGATCAAGCCGAAGGTGGCGGTGCCGATGCACTACGGCGCGATCGTCGGCGCGGAGGCGGACGCCCGCCGCTTCGCGACGCTGCTGGCGGGCAGCGGCATCGAGGTCGTGGTCAAGTCGAAGGAGTAGCGGACCCGCCGGCCAGGATCTCCACGAGCGCGCGGGCGTTGTTGTGGCGCTCGTCGCGGGTGGCGTAGAGCAGGGTGACCGGGCGCTCGGCGGCGAGGTCCCGCAGGCGAGCCATCAGTTGGTTGCTCTCGAGTTCCTCCCGGTAGCGCTCGGCGAACTCGCGGTAGCGCGGCGGCGCGTGGCCGAACCAGCGCCGCAGCTTGTCGGACGGCGCGAGTTCCTTCGCCCACCAATCGAGGCGAGCGTCCTCCTTGGCGAGGCCGCGCGGCCACAGCCTGTCCACCAGCACCCGCGCTCCGTCGTCCGGGGCGGGGGGGTCGTAGACCCGTTTGACTCGAACCACGCCGCTTCTCCCTGCGCCGCCGCGTTCAAGCGCTCTCGTTTTCGGAAACACGCTACGGCCGCCGCGTGTTCCGGCGCCGGCCGAGGGGCGACCGGGTACACTGAGCGGACCACGGAGGGACGAGCGTCCGCACAACCGCCATGGGGACCGACCAGCACGCCGACAACCCGCGCCCGGGCAACCCGTCGCGGAGCCGCGACCACTTCCGCTGGGACGACCGCCACCACCAGCCGCACACCGACATGGGCAAGTGG
>NCBR01000061.1 GCA_002279285.1 Acidobacteria bacterium 37-71-11 | reverse complement strand
TGTTGCGCGCGCTCCTGGCGCTCGGCCACACGCCCGTGCTCACGGTGCCGATCGCCGACGAGACCGGCGCGGCGATCAACGCCGAGAACGACGACATCGTCGCCGTGCTGGCGCGCGACCTCGAGGCCGACACCGTCGTCCAGCTCATCGAGGCACCGGGGATGCTGCGCAATCCTGCGGACCCCGCGTCGGTGATCGCCTCGCTCGGGCTCGAGGAGCTGGCGCGTTGGGAGGCGGCCGCCGACGGCAGGTTCAAACGCAAGCTCATGGCGCTGCGCCGCCTGCTCGAAGGCCGCGCGCCGCGCGTCGTGATCGCGGACGGTCGCGCCGAGCGTCCGCTTGCCGACGCGCTCGCCGGGACCGGGACCGAGGTCCTGGCATCCGCGCTCGCGCGAGTTGGCGGTGCGCATGGCTAGCCGGCCCGCGTCCGACGCCGCGACCACGCAACGGGAGTTCATGGCGAACCTGTACGTCCGGCGGGGGGTGACCCTCACGCGCGGCGAGGGCGTCGAGCTCGTCAGCGACACCGGCGAACGCTACCTCGACCTGGCGAGCAACTACGGCGTCAACATCCTCGGCTACTCTCACCCCGGGCTGGAAGCGGCGCTCATCGCGCAGCTGCGCGCGCTGCCGACCCTCCACTGCAGCTTCGCCAGCGACGTGCGGGCGCAGGCGTCGGCGGAACTCGCGCGGCGCGTCAACCCGGCCGATCCCGGCCTCGTGTACTGGTGCAACTCCGGCGCGGAGGCGGTCGAGGCCGCGCTCAAGTTCGCCGCCATGGCGACCGGGAAGCGGCGCTTCGTCGCCTGCCGCGGCGCCTACCATGGCAAGACCCTCGGCGCGCTCTCCGCCACCTGGGGGGCGAAGTACCGGGAGCCGTTCGAGCCGTTGCTCTGGGAGTTCGCCCACGTCGAGTACGGGGACCCGGCGGCGCTGGAAGCGGCTCTCGAGGAGGGCGCCGCCGCGTTCATCGTCGAGCCGATCCAGGGCGAGAGCGGCGTCGTCGTGCCGCCGGAGGGCTACCTGCGTTCGGCGCGGCGGCTCTGCGCCGACCGCGGGGCGTTGCTGATCACGGACGAGGTGCAGACCGGCGTCGGCCGCACCGGCCGCTTCCTCGCCGCGGAGCACGAGGGCGTCGCGGCCGACATCGTCTGCCTGGGCAAGGGCCTCGCGGGCGGCATCCCGGTCGGCGCGACGGTCGTGACGCGGGCCGTCGGCGAGCGCCTCGAGCGCGGCGCACACTCCTCCACGTTCGGCGGCAACCCCCTGGCGCTCGCGGGCGTCCGCTTCATCCTCGCGACGCTCGACGCCGCCGTGCTCGAGCACGTCGCCGCCACCGGCGAGGCGTTCCTGGCCGCGCTGCGGTCGGTGGCCCACGACCTGGTGGCCGGGGCCAGGGGCCGCGGCTTGATGCTCGGCCTGGTGGTGAGCGACCGCCGCGACGACATCC
This sequence comes from Acidobacteria bacterium 37-71-11, assembly GCA_002279285.1. GTDB lineage: Bacteria > Acidobacteriota > Thermoanaerobaculia > Thermoanaerobaculales > Thermoanaerobaculaceae > RBG-13-68-16. Next base: position 9,510 of record NCBR01000061.1, on the reverse strand, counting down.
TGCGCGGCCTGCAGAAGCGCAAGGTGCTCGCCGTCCCCGCCGGCAGCCACGTCGTGCGCTTCCTGCCGCCGTACACGATCGAGTCCAGCCACATCGAGCGGGCGGTCGCGGCGCTCGGCGGCGCCCTGCGCGGCATGTAGGGAGGGCAGCGCCGGCGAGCGTACAATTCAGCACATTGTGACGAGCTCTGATCCGATTTTGGGGAGGCGCGTGTTACGGCGCTGGATCTCGCTTGTTTCCTTCCTGATGCTGCCGGTCGTGGCGGCGGCGGCCCCCGCCCCGGAGATCATCAAGATGCCCGGCGAGTTGGAACGGTGGGTCCAGGTCAAGGCCGACGAGTTCGTCATCTTCTCGAACGCCGGGAAGAGCAAGACGAAGGAGATCGCCGAGCACCTCCTGCGGTTCCGCGCTGCGCTGGCGAAGGCATCGAAGCTGCCGATCCACTCGCCGCTGCCGATCTCGGTGTATGCCTTCAAGAGCACCTCGGCGTTCGCCCCCTACCGCGACATCATCCTCGAGCGCCGGGCCAAGAACGTGGCGGGCTTCTTCATCCACGCCTGGGACGGGCCGCTCATCGTCTTCGACGCCAGCGGGCGGTGGAGCGCCGAGCACGTCATCTACCACGAGCTGACGCATGCGTTCATCGGGAACCAGGGAGTCTCCGTGCCGCTCTGGCTCAGGGAGGGCGCCGCCGATTTCTACGCCGCGTTCGCCATCCAGGACGGATCGGCGAAGATCGGCCTTCCCACCGGGCAGATCGCGCTTCTCAGGAAGCGCGAGTGGGTGCCGCTCGCGGAGGTCCTCGCCGCGGACAGCAGATCGCCGCTGTACACCGACGCCAAGCGGGCACCGCTTTTTTACGCCGAGTCCTGGGCGATGGTGCACTACCTGTACGCCGATTGCCCGCAACGCCGCGGCCAGCTTGCCAGCTACCTCGAACAGTTGGCGGCGGGCCGCAGTGACGAGCAGGCGTTCGCCTCCGCGTTCGGCACCGGCTTCGATGCGTTCGAGAAGGAGCTGAAGGCGTACATCAACGGCGACGCCATGCAGTACCTCGTGCTCCGCGGCGATCAGCTCGGACCGATCAACGTCGACACGCCCACCGCCCTCCCGCACGACGAGGTCCTCGCCCGGCTCGGGTACCTGCTGCTCGAGGGTTCGCGGGCAAGCTTTCCCTCGGCGGAGGCGTTTCTCACGCAGGCGTTCAAGTTCAACCCGCACAACGTCACCGCCCTCACGGGGCTCGGGATCGCGCGCGAGCGGGAAGGTCGAATCGAGGAGGGCTGGAAGCTGTACCAGCGGGCGCTGGAGTTCGCCCCGGACGACGTCCGGCCGGACCTCCACGCCGCCGAGGCGCTGCTGGACCGGCTCGAGAAGGGGAACCCTCCGTCCCGGGCCGACGCCGAGTTCGCCCGCGACCTGCTGTGGCGGGCGCTCAAACACAGCCCGAACCTCGCCCTCGGATGGGCGGCGCTGGGCCGCACGTACGTCCTCGCCGGCGACAAGGACACCGGCGCCGGGGTCGACGCCCTCGAACGGTGCCTCGCCCTGGATGCGCAGGACTACGCCGCCGCGCGCGATCTGATCGTGCTCTGCGTGCGGGCGGGCCGCATCGAGCGCGCCGTTGAGGTCAACGGGCGGTTCCTGGCGGCGTGCAACGACGCCGCGGTCGTGAGGACCGCCCACGAAGCCTTGCTCCAGGGCAACCTCGACCGCGCCGAGCGACTCCTCGCGGAGGGTCAGCTGGACGATGCCCTCGCGATGGCCGAGCAGGCCGTCCGCACGGCCCATGACTGGCAGGCCGGCAACGCACTCGTGGAGAGGGCGGCGGCGCTGCGAGATCGGGTCCGAACGGCACGCCAGCAGATCGCGGCTGGCCGGAAACCGGAAGAGACAAATGAGAGGTGACCCGATGAAGGCACGGTTGCGGTTCGTCGCGATGGCGGTCGCGGTGTGTCTGGCGGCGGCCGTGCCGGCCCCGGCGGCGGTGGACGCGGCGCCGCAGCCCGCCAGCGCGCTCCTCAAGGCGGCCGAGACGCGGGCCGGGGTTGCCGGCAAGAACGTGCTCGTCCTTTTCCACGCCTCGTGGTGCGGCTGGTGCAAGCGTCTGGAGAAGTACCTGCAACAGCCCGACGTGCGCCAGCGCATCGACGCCAGCTACGAGGTGGTGTGGCTCGACGCGCTCGAGCGCCCGGCTCAGGCGAGCCTCGAGAACCCCGGCGCGAGCACGCTCATGACCGGCTGGGGCAGCAGCGGCGCGTTGCCGTTCATGGTCGTGCTCTCGCCCGGCGGCGACAAGCTCGGCGACTCCGGCCGTATCGGCTTCCCGGCCACGCCCGCCGAGATCGACGCCTTCCTCGGGCTGATCCGCTCGACCGCGCCCCGCCTCGGCCGGTCCGACCTCGACGCTTTGCGCGTCCGGCTGCAGGCGCGCTGACCTCCCGGCGGCGAGCCCCAGCCGTCGCGAGCACGGCTTCGCCGCCCGCTGCGGTGCCGGACCTGACCCAACGACGGAGGATTCTTTGCAGGGGAGAGAGTTATGATGGTGCGCCCGGGGCGATTCGAACGCGGGATCTTCAGAGCCGGAGGCTGATGGTTTCCCCGTTGATTTCGGTTGTAATGGCCACTTCGATCGAAGACAGCGGCCTGCTTGCGAACGCTGTCGGGATCACAGTTCTGCACCCGCTGGCCGCGTGAAGGGATTGCGCACCACGATGCCGTTGTAGGAGGTGCCGTCCCCCAGGTCCTCGGAGTAAACCACCGGGGACCGACTACTGCGGGCCGCTTCAATAATGGCCGCATCCCACACCGAGATCCGGTGCCGGCCAGCCAAGCCAACGGCGGCCTTCACGATTTCCGGGGTCATCGACACCATCGGCCAGGCACCGAGCGCCTCCAGAAACGCGGACGCGTCGGCGTGGTTCAGGGGCGTCGAGAGCTTGCGGGTGAGGGTCACAAAGAGTTCGAGCATGACCTGCGTCGACACCGCGAAGCCTCCGGCGCGATTCCGGACGCGTGGCCTTCGGATGTGCACGCTCTCGGCGCAGATCCTCGCCGCGCGGTCGGGTCTTGACGGCGCCGGGGGCGGCGATATGCTCCTCGTCGGCAGATAGAGTCTCCCAGCCTCCACGGTCGCCGCCAACGTTCTCGCTCGGGGCACCCCAAGGAGCGTCAATGAGTGAGCGTCTCTCCGACGTGAAACGATACCTGCTCTCGGGGGTCTCGTACGCGATCCCGTTCGTGGCGTGCGGCGGGATCATGATCGCCGCCGCGATCGCGTTCGTGCCGATGACGGCGGCCGGCCCCGACTTCTCCCACGCACCGTTCCTCAAGATGATCCTCGACATCGGGACGGCGGCGTTCTCCCTCCTGGTTCCCGTGCTCGCGGGGTACATCGCGTTCGGCATCGCCGATCGACCGGGGCTCGTGCCGGGGTTCGTCGGCGGCACGGTGGCCAATCAGATCGGGGCCGGGTTTCTCGGCGGGCTAGTTGCCGGGCTGCTCGCCGGGCTCGTCGTCTTCTGGATCAAGAAGGTCAAGGTCCCGCATTACGTGCGACCGGTCATGCCGATCCTCGTCATTCCCGTCGTCGCCTCGTTCGCCGTCGGGTTCGTCATGTACCGGGTCGTGGGGCTTCCGATCAAGGACGCGATGGCGTTCCTCACGCGCTGGCTCGCCACGATGGGCACAGGGAACAGCGTGCTGCTCGCGATCGTCCTCGGCGCGATGATCGCGTTCGACATGGGCGGTCCGGTCAACAAGGTCGCGTTCTTCTTCGGCGCCGCCATGATCAAGGAGGGGAACTTCGCCGTCATGGGCGCGTGCGCCGCAGCGATCTGCATCCCGCCGATCGGCCTGGGTCTGGCGACGGTGCTCGGCCGCAAGCTCTGGAGCGGCGAAGAGCGCGACGCCGGCTACGCGGGGCTGGCCATGGGGATGATCGGCATCACCGAGGGCGCCATCCCGTTCGCCGCGGCCGACCCGGTGCGCGTCATCCCGACGATCATGGCCGGCTCGGCGATCGGCTCGGTCATCGCGATGCTCGGCGGCGTGGGCGATCACGCCCCCCACGGCGGGCCGATCGTCCTCCCCGTCGTCGACCATCGGCTGGCGTACGTGGCGGCGATCGCGGCCGGCTCGCTGTTCGTCGCTCTTGTCATCAACGGGCTGAGGAAGCTCGCGGCCAGCGGGAAGGCATAGGAGAGCGCGATGAACATCGTGGCCGTCACCGCGTGCCCGACCGGCATCGCCCACACCTACATGGCGGCCGAGCGTCTCGAGAAGGCAGCCAGGCGGCTCGGGCACACCATCAAGGTGGAAACGCAGGGCGCGATGGGGATCGAGAACGAACTCTCGGCGGACGACATCGCCCACGCCGACGTCGTGATCCTGGCGGCCGGCATCGCGGTGCGCAACCGTGATCGCTTCGAGGGGATGCGGATCGTCGAGGTCCCCGTGCAGGACGCCATCAAGGACCCCGAGCGGGTCGTCGCCGGCCTCGGCACCTAGTGGCCAAAGAGCTTTCTTTCCGCTTTCCCCTTCCGCACGGCCTCCACGCCCGGCCCGCCAGCCTCCTGCGCGACGCGGCAGGCTCCTTCCAATCCGCGATCACCCTGACCAACCGCCGCAACGACCTCGAGGCGAACGCCAAGAGCACACTGGCGCTGGTCGCCACCCTGACCAGGCAAGGGGACGAGTGCACGCTGCTGATCGCCGGCGGCGACGAGCCGGCCGCCGCGGAGGCTCTGCGACGCTTCATCTCCGTGGAGTTGCCGCTGTGCGACGACGCGCCGCCCGCTGTCCCGGCGGCTCAGGGGTCGTCGCCCCTGCCGCGCGCCCTGCGCGGCGAGGGCGTGCGTGTCCACCGCGGGGTCGCGGCGAGCGGCGGCATCGGCCGGGCGCCGGCCCTCCTCGCGGCACGGTGGAAGGGCGGCCCGGACCTCGCCAATCGTGAAAAGGGCTCGCCCGAGGCGGAGTTCGCGAAGCTCGAATGGGCGTTCGTGGAGGCCGGCGCCGCGCTGCGGGCGCGGCGTGCCGCCGCCGCGAACAACACCGAGCGCGCGGTTCTCAACGCGCATCTCGCCATCCTCGAGGATGTCGAATTGAAGGCGAAGATCGCCGATCAGATTCACGGGAACCGCGCCGGCGCCGGACAGGCCGTGGCCGCCGTCGTGGAGCACTTTGCCGCGGTCCTGCGCGATTCCGGCAGCGCCGTGCTCGCCGAGCGCGCGCTCGACCTGTGTGACGTCGAGCAGCTCCTCATTCGCGCCCTCGATCCCGGCACGGCCCGCGACGACCGCATCGCCCTCGAGCGCGACGCCGTCGTCGTCGCCCAGACCCTGAGCCCCGCGCAGTTCATCGCCCTCGACACCACCCGTCTCAAGGGGCTCGTCCTCGCCCGCGGCGGCGCCACCTCGCACACCGTGATCCTCGCGCGTGCCCGCGGCGTCCCCTGCGTCACCGGCGTCGGCGAGGCTGTCCGCACCTTGAGGGACGGGCAGGAGGTCGTCGTCGACGGCGAGCGGGGACTGCTGGTCGCCGATCCCTCGGGTGCGGTGTCGGAGTTCTACGACGCCGAGAACGACGCGTTGCGGACGCTCCGGGAGCGGGCCGAGCGCACGGCCGCCCGCGACGCCGCGACGTCCGACGGCCGGCGCATCGAGGTCGCCGCGAACGTCTCGTCGCTCGCCGAGGTGCAGGACGCGCTCGCCGCGGGCGCCGAAGGCGTCGGCCTCTTCCGCACCGAGCTGCTGTTCATGGACCGCGCGGAAGCGCCTTCCGAGGACGAGCAGGCCGAGGTCTTCGCCGCGGCGGCACGCCTGGCCGGCGCGCGCTCGGTGATCATCCGCACCCTCGATATCGGCGGCGACAAGCCGATCCCATACCTGGACCTCCCCGAGGAACGCAACCCCTTCCTCGGCTTCCGGGCGATTCGCACCTACGCGGAGAACCCCGATATCGTCGCAGCGCAAATCCGAGCCTGCCTGCGCGCGTCGGCGTTCGGCAACGTCAAGATCATGTTCCCGATGGTGAGTTCGCTCGACGACGTCCGCACGCTGCGCGGCCTCGTGGCGGCCCAGATGGAGAGTCTGGTCGCCGCAGGCGTCCCCTTCGACCGCGACATCGGGGTGGGCGTCATGGTCGAGGTCCCGTCGCTCGCGTTCGTCATGGACCAGGTCGCCCGCGAGGTGGACTTCTGCAGCATCGGCTCCAACGACCTGCTCCAGTACCTCCTCGCCGTCGATCGCGACAACCAGCGAGTCGCCCACCTTTACAAGCCGTTCGAACCGGCGTTCCTGCGCGCCCTCGCGGCGGTCTGCGACGGGGCGCACGCCTGCGGGAGGTGGGTCGGCCTCTGCGGCGAGCTGGGCGGCGACTTGCTGGCCGTTCCGCTGCTGGTCGGGCTCGGCCTCGACGAGATCAGCGTGGGCTGTGCGCGCGTGTCGGCGGTGAAGTCGGCGATCGCCGGCTGCGCGACGCCCAAGTGCCGGCAGCTGCTGGAATCGGCGATGCGTCAGGAGACCGCGGCCGACGTCGAGGCGTTGCTCCGCGCGTTCGCCGCGACAAGGGCGGAGCGCTCGCTGCTCGACGAAGACCTCGTCCGCCTGCGATCGTCGAGGCGCACGAAGGACGAGGCGATCCGGGAGCTCGTCGGCCTGCTGCGAACGGCGGGCCGGGTCGGCGACCCGGACCTCGTCGAGGACGCGATCTGGCAACGGGAGGAGGCGTACTCCACCGGGGTCGGTTTCAGCGTCGCGATCCCGCACTGCAAGGCGGACGGCGTGCTGGCGACCTCGATCGCCGTCGCCTCATACCCGGGCGGGGTGGAGTGGGGCTCGCTCGACGGATCGCCGGTGACGATGGCGATCCTCATCGCGGTGCGCGCGAGCGATCCCGGCGAGACCCACCTGAGGACGATCGCCGCGCTCTCGCGCAAACTGATGGACGATGCGTTCCGCGCCTCGCTGCTGGCGGCGGCGAGCGCGGCCGAGGTGGTGGCGCTGCTGCGGAGCGCGGTGGAGGCGTCGTGAACGAACCGATCTCGACAGGGGCACGGAGGCTGGTCATGCGGGTTGCAACTCTCTTCGTCGGAGGCTCTCTGCTGGCTGTGTGCGCCGCAACCGCCGGGGACGCGCCGCCGCTCCCCGCGACGCCGCCCGACGTGTACGTCGTCGCCACCTCGCACCTCGACACCCAGTGGCGGTGGACGGTGCAGGACACGATCGACGACTTCCTCCCCCTTACGATGCGCGGGAACTTCGCGCTCATCGACAAGTACCCGGGCTACAACTTCAGCTTCGAGGGCGCCTTCCACTACATGCTGATGAAGGAGTACTACCCGGCGGATTTCCAGCGCCTGAAGGGGTACGTCAAGGCGGGCCGCTGGAAGGTGGCGGGGAGCTGGGTGGACGCCGTGGACACCAACATCCCGTCCCCCGAGTCGCTCATCCGCCAGGCGCTGTACGGGAACGGCTTCTTCCGCCGCGAGTTCGGCGTCACCTCGCGCGACGTCTTCCTCCCCGACTGCTTCGGGTTCGGCTTCGCCCTGCCGGCGGTCGCCGCGCACTGCGGGCTGGTGGCGTTCTCGACGCAGAAGCTCACCTGGGGCAGCTCGATCAAGATCCCATTCGACGTCGGGCTCTGGGAAGGGGTGGACGGCTCGACCCTCATCGCCGCCCTCAACCCGGGCGACTACGCCTCGGAGATCAAGGGCAACCTCACCCTCGACGCCGACCTCTACGCCACCGCGGACCGGCAGGTCGCGCTCACCGGCGTGCCGGTGGCGTTCAAGTACTTCGGCACCGGCGACGTCGGCGTCCCGCCGATGGACTCCTCCGTGGCGTGGCTGGAGAAGAGCCTGGCCGGGCCCGGACCTGCGCGCGTGAAGAGCGCAGCGCCCGATCAGATGGCGCTCGACCTGATGGCGAGCCACGGCGGCCGGGCGCCCGAGGGCCTGCAGCGCTACCGCGGCGAGTTCCTGCTCACGAGGCACGGCACCGGCTGCTACACCTCGCAGGCCGCGATGAAGCGCTTCAACCGCAAGAACGAGCGCCTCGCCGACGACGCCGAGAAGGCGGCGGTCGCGGCGTGGTGGCTCGGCGGGATCGAGTACCCGCGCGAGCGGCTGGACGACGCCTGGCTGCGCGTGCTCTGGCACCAGTTCCACGACGACCTCACCGGCACTTCGATCGCCGGGGCGTACGTGTTCTCGTGGAACGACGAGACGATCGCCGGCAACGAGTTCGCCGACGTGCTCTCGCAGGGGGTCGGCGCGGTCGCGACCGCGCTCGACACGCGCGGCGACGGCGCCGCGCTCGTCGTCTTCAACCCCCTCGCCGTTACGCGCGAGGACGCGGTCGAGGCCGACGTGCGCTTCACCGGCGGCGCCCCGCGCGCGGTGCGCGTGACCGCGCCCGACGGGAACGAGCTCCCGGCGCAGGTGGACTCGACACGCGGCGACATCGCCCACGTCGTGTTCGTCGCCCGCGTCGCGCCGCTGTCGTTCACGATGTTCGCGGTGCGGCCCGCGCCCACTCCCGCGCCGACCGGCGAGCTGCACGTTGACCGCGCCGGCCTCGAGAACGCCCGCTACCGCGTCCGCCTCGACGCGGCCGGCGACGTCGCCTCGGTGTTCGACAAGCAGCTCGGCCGCGAGCTGCTCGCGGCGCCGCTCGCGCTCCAGCTCATCGACGACCGGCCGCTGCGCTGGCCGGCGTGGGAGATCCAGTACGACGCGATCGCCGCTCCGCCGCGCGCGACGGTCGGCGGCCCCGCCGAGGTGCGGGTCGTCGAGGACGGCCCGGCGCGCGTCGCCCTCGAGGTCGTGCGCCACGCCGACGGTTCCACGTTCACGCAGCGCATCCGCCTCGCCACCGGCGGCGCCGGCGACCGCCTCGAGATCCGCAACGACATCGACTGGCGCACGAAGGAGACGCTGCTCAAGGCGGCGTTCCCGCTCGCCGCGGCGAACGAGATGGCGACCTACGACCTCGGCCTCGGCACGGTGCAGCGTCCGACCGACCGCCCCAACCGCTACGAGGTGCCGGCGCAGGAGTGGGCCGACGTCACCGACGGCTCCGGCGCGTTCGGCGCCGCCGTGCTCAACGACTGCCGCTACGGCTGGGACAAACCGGACGGCCATACCCTCCGCCTCACCCTCATCCACACGCCGCGCGTTCCCCCCGGCACGAGCTGGCCGCTCGAGCAGGGCTCCAACGACCTCGGCCACCACCGTGTCCTCGTCGCGCTCGCCGGGCACGCCGGCGACTGGCGCACCGGGCGCGTCGTCTGGTCCGGCGACCGCCTCAACCAGCCGCCGCTCGCCTGGCAGGCGCCGGCGCACGCCGGCCCGCTCGGCCGTTCGTTCGCACTCCTGCGCCTGAGCAGCCGTGACGGCGGCGAAGTGCCGATCGCGGTGCGGGCGCTCAAGCTCGCCGAGGCGGGCGACGAGGTCGTGGTCCGCCTGCAGGAGCTGTCCGGCGCGCCGGTCGACGGCGTGCACCTCTCGTT